>CAIZKE010000335.1 GCA_903933475.1 uncultured Alphaproteobacteria bacterium
CTCGGCACGGCGGCCTCCGTGGCGGCGGTGGCTCTTGGGGCGGTCTTCATCGAGAAGCACTTCACCCTCAGCCGGGCCGAGGGCGGGGTCGATTCCGCCTTCTCCCTGGAACCTGCCGAACTGGCTGACCTCGTCCGCAGCTGCCGGGGCGCCTGGGAGGCTCTGGGCCATGTCGCCTATGGCCCCGGCGAGGCCGAGGCGGGGAACGCCAGCATGCGCCGGTCCCTCTATGTGAGCGCGCCGGTTCGCAGGGGCGAGGCCTTCTCGGCGGCGAACCTACGATCGGTCAGGCCTGGCCAGGGCCTGCCCCCCAAGCACCTAGACGCCGTGATGGGCCTGAGGGCGACCCGGGACATTCCGTTCGGCGAGCCCCTGGACTGGTCCATGGTCGAGGGCGGAGCCCCCGCCTGAATCGTCTCAGACGTCGGTCTCCCGGCGCGAAAAGGGCAGGGCCAGGATGTCGGCCGAGGTGAAGGCCGGGTTGGCGGGGTAGAGGGCGGCATAGACCCGCTCCACGAAGCTGAAGTCCCCGGGCAGGTCCACCGTCCAACGCAGGGCGCTGTCATCCCGGTCCTGGACCAGGTCGCCCCGGCGGAAGGGTGAGCCGGGGCCATAGAGCCAGGGGGTCACATGCTCCCGGTCGTATTCCGACCTCGCCTCGGCGTGCGCCCGCCTCAGGGCCTCCGAGGTGAAGACCTCGACGTCCAGGCCCCGGGGCCAGGTGCGCACCTGACCGTTCGAGACATAGTCGAACCCGCCCTGCGTCCTCATTTCGATGCAGGCGTCGATCACCACCGGGTCCGCCAGCGGGCAATCGGCGGTCAGCCGCACCAGGTCGCCTTCCAGGCCCAGGGTGTCCATCGCCCGGATGAAGCGGCCCAGGACGTCCTGAAGGGGGCCGCGGGCGGTCTCCACCCCGGCTTCGGCCAGGACCTGGACCAGGATGTCGTCGGACGGGGCCTCGCTGGTGGCGACGACAATCCGCTCGAGCTGCCGGCAGCGGCGCAGGCGTTCGATCTGACGCAGGATCATGGGCTGTCCCAGGAGGGGCTTGAGGACCTTGCCTGGCAGGCGGCTGGAACTCATCCGCGCCTGAAGAATCGCCGTGGCCATGGCGGCCTCCCGTGCTGTCCCGGCCATCAATAGACCGGGGCGGGGCCGGTGCAAGGGACCCCGGCGACCCGACAGGCGACTCGGGTCTACAGTGGGCGCGAGGGAAGGGGGCGGGACCCATGCTGGTGCTTCTGGGCGTATTGCTGGTGGTGGCGGGCTTCGCCGTGGGCCTGAACCCGCTGCTGGTCGTCCTGGCCTCGGCCCTGGCCACGGGCCTGGCCGCCGGGCTGTCGCCCCTCGAGGTCCTGGCCGCCTTCGGCAAGGCCTTCAACGAAAACCGCTATGTCAGCGCCGCCTGGCTGATCCTGCCGGTCATTGGCGTCCTGGAACGGTCCGGCCTGCAGGAGGCCGCGCGCGGCCTGATCGGGCGGCTGAGGTCAGTGACCTTCGCCCGGCTGATGCTGTCCTACCTCCTCTTCCGGCAGGCGACCTCGGCCCTTGGCCTGACCTCCATCGCCGGCCAGACCCAGACCATCCGCCCGATCATTGCGCCCATGGCCGAGGCCGCCCGGGCGGTGGAGACGGGCGTCGCCGAGGTCGCCCCCGCCGAGGCCCAGAGGGTGCGGGCCTTCGCGGCGGCGACCGACAACATCGGCCTCTTCTTTGGCGAGGACATCTTCCTGGCCATCGGCTCCATCCTCCTGATGGTCGGTTTCCTGGAGCAGAACGGGATCACGGTTGAGCCCCTGCACCTGTCGGTCTGGGCCATTCCCACGGCCATCGCCGCCTTCCTCATCCACGGCGCGCGTATCCTCATGTTTGGCCGCCGCGAGAGGCCCCGGCCATGATCGGCCTGACCCAGGTCTACGCCCTCGCGGGCTTCGTCTTCGCCGGCTTCGCGGTGCTGAGCCTTCGGGATCCGTCCAACCCCCGCCGGGTGCGCAACGCCCTCTTCTGGGGCCTGTTCGCCCTGTCCTTCCTGGCGGGTGACCGGCTGGGAGACCTCGGCAACGGCATCCTGGTCCTGGTGATGGCCCTGGCCGCAGCCCTCGGCCTGGGGCGCAGTGGCACCGCCGCCTCCGACGCCGAAGCTCGCGCCGCGTCCGCCCGGACCTACGGGCTTCGCCTCTTCCTGCCCGCCCTGATGATCCCCCTCATGGTCCTGGCCGGAAGCCTGGGCGCGCGCCATGGCGGTCCGGCCCTGGCGGCCCTGGTGGACCCGAAGCAGGCCACCCTGGTCTCCCTCGGCGTCGCCACCCTGGTCGTCGCTGCCCTGTCGGTGCGCCTGTTCCGCCAGCCGGTCCTTTCGCCCCTGACCGAGGGCCTTCGGCTAGCAGACACAATCGGCTGGATGGCCCTCCTGCCCCAGATGCTTGCGGCCCTGGGGGCGGTCTTCGCCCTGGCGGGTGTGGGCGGCGTGGTGGGCGAGACCGTGACCCGGGTCTTCCCCATGGACACCCGCCTGGCAGCGGTGGTCGTCTACTGCCTGGGCATGGCCGGTTTCACCGTCTTGATGGGCAACGCCTTCGCCGCCTTCCCGGTGATGACCGCAGGCGTGGCCCTGCCGGTGCTGGTCGGGCGCTTCGGCGGCGATCCCGCCGCGATCTGCGCTATCGGCATGCTGTCAGGATTCTGCGGCACCCTCCTCACCCCCCTGGCCGCCAACTTCAACCTGGCGCCAGCCGCCCTGCTTGACCTGGACGACCGTTTCGCCGTCATCAGGGCCCAGGTGCCCACCGCGCTCGCCCTCCTCGCCGTCAATACGGTCCTGATGAATGTCCTCGCCTTCCCCGCTCACCCCTGAGATTGCCGCTGGCTTCGCCCGGATCGCCCTGGGGCACGTCACGCGCCCCTGGCCCTACAAGCTGGACCAGGTGCTCACGGGCGAAGGCGACCTGGCCGAGCCGCGACGCCTTCACCCCATCTTCTTCGGTAGCTTCGACTGGCATTCCTGCGTGCACGGATACTGGCTACTCGCCGCCGTCCGCCGCCGGTTTCCGGACCACCCCGTCGCCGCAGAAATCGACGCCCGTTTCGCGGAGGCCTTCACGGAAGCTGCTGTGGAGGGGGAGCGCGCCTTCCTGCGCCGTCCCTCCGCCCGCGGGTTCGAGCGCCCCTATGGCTGGGCCTGGCTCCTGAAGCTCCAGGCTGAACTGATCGCCCTGGACGGGCCCTGGGCGGCGCGCCTTGCCCCCCTCGCGGCCGACTTCGCCGACCGCTTCCGCAACCACCTGCCCCTGGCGACCTATCCGGTGCGCACCGGGGTCCATTCCTCCACCGCCTTCGCCCTGGCCCTGGCCCTGGACTATGCCGAGGCGTCCGGCGACGCCAGCCTGGGCGACCTGCTGCGCGCCAAGGCCCTGTCCTGGTATGCCCTGGACCGGGACTGCCAGGCCTGGGAGCCCTCCGGAGAGGACTTCCTGTCTCCCGCCCTGATGGAGGCCGAGTGCCTGCGCCGGGTCCTGCCTGGCAATGAATTCCGCACCTGGTTTGCGGGCTTCCTGCCCCGGGCGGCGGGGGGCGAACCTGCCAGCCTCTTCACCCCCGCCAGCGTCAGCGACCGCAGCGATGGCAAGATCGCCCACCTCGATGGCCTCAACCTGTCCCGGGCCTGGTGCTGGCGCAACATCGCCGCCGCCCTGGACACCGGGGACCCCGCCGCCGCCGCCGCCCGGGCCGCGGCCGAGGCCCACCTCGCCGCCAGCCTGCCCCATGTGGCCGGCGACTACATGGGCGAGCACTGGCTGGCCAGCTTCGCGCTGCTGGCCCTGACGGCGGGCGATCCGCCATGAGCGAAGGCTCCCTCGAGGCCGCGATCCGCCAGGGCTTCGAGCTTCTGGGGCCCCGCCCGGACCTGGCCGAGGCCCAGGCGGAGGCGATCCTCGCGGCGGTTCCCGGGCATCCCGCCGGTCGCCTGATCCGGGGCGGAGCCTGGCGTCGGCAAGGCAGGCGGGCAGAGGCCCTGTCCGAACTGGAAGCTGTCGGTGCCGAACAGGCTGCCTGGGCGCCGGCCCACCTCGAGCTGGGACTGGCGCGGGCAGACTTCGGCGATCCCCGGGGTGCCGTCGCCGCCCTCAGCCGGGCGGTCTCCCTGCAGCCGGTCCTCGCCGACGCCTGGATCGCCCTGGGCGTCCAGCACCGCCTGCTCGGACACGCCGAGGCGGCCGAACGGGCCGAGGCGCGGGCCCTGGCTGCGGCCACCCGCGACCCGGTCCTCCTCGAAGCCGGAGCGGCGCTGAACGAGGGTCGGCTGGCCGTCGCCGAGCACCTTCTCCGCGACCGGCTGAAGGGTCGCCCGGAGGATCCCCCGGCCCTGCGCATGCTGGCCGAGACCGCCACCCGCCTGGGCCGCTACGAGGACGCGGAGGCCCTGCTCCGGCGTTGCCTGGACCTGGCGCCCGGCTTCATCCCGGCGCGCCACAACCTTGCCGTCGCCCTCTACCGCCAGACCCGGGCGGCGGAGGCCCTGGCCGAGACCGAGGCCCTGCTGGCCGCCGACCCGCGTCATCCCGGTTATCGCAACCTGCAGGCTGCGGCCCTTGGCCAGCTTGGCGAGTATGACCGCGCCATCGCCGTGTTCGAGTCCCTGCTGGCCGACTTCCCCGTCCAGCCCAAGGGGTGGATGAGCTATGGCCACGCCCTCAAGACAGTCGGTCGCCAGGCCGACGCCATCGCCGCCTACCGGCGGGCCATCGGCCTGTCGCCGGGCCTTGGCGAGGCCTGGTGGAGCCTCGCCAACCTCAAGACCTTCCGCTTCACTGATGGGGATATCGCCTCCCTGCAGGCCGCGCTGGCGCGCGCAGGCCTGTCGGAGGAGGACCGCTTCCATCTCGACTTCGCCCTCGGCAAGGCCCTCGAGGATGCCGGCCAGGACGAGGCGGCCTTTTCGGCCTATGCCCGGGGCAACGCCCTGCGCCGGACGCGGCTCGACTATGACGCCGACGAGACCCACCGCTATGTCGAACGCTGCCGGGCCCTCTTCACGCCCGGGTTCTGGGCCGAGCGGGAAGGGTGGGGGCTGCAGGATCCCGATCCCATCTTCATCCTCGGCCTGCCCCGGGCGGGATCCACCCTGGTCGAGCAGATCCTGGCCACTCATCCCCTCGTGGAGGGGACGATGGAGCTCCCGGACATGCCGGCCATCGCCAAGCGGCTGGGCGGGCGCTCCCGGCGCGACCAGGACTCGGACTACCCGGAGGTTCTGGCCGGACTGGACGCTGAGGCTTGCCGGGCCCTGGGCGCGGAGTACCTGTCCCGCACCGCTCCCCAGCGGAAGACCGGGCGTCCCTTCTTCATCGACAAGATGCCGAACAACTTCTCCCACGTGGGCCTGATCCGGCTGATCCTGCCCAGGGCGCGTATCATCGATGCTCGGCGGCACCCGCTGGCCTGCTGTTTCTCGGGCTTCAAGCAGCACTTCGCCCGGGGGCAGGCCTTCACCTACGACCTGAGCGACCTGGGCCGGTACTACGCCGACTATGTCGACCTGATGTCGCACTTCGACGCCGTCCTGCCCGGCCATGTCCACCGGGTGATCTACGAGCGCATGGTGGCCGACCCCGAGGTGGAGGTCCGGGCCCTCCTCGCCTTCTGCGGCCTGGACTTCGATCCGGCCTGCCTGAGGTTCTACGAGAACGACCGCGCCGTGCGGACCGCCAGTTCCGAGCAGGTGCGACAGCCGATCTTCACGGAGGGGTTGGACCAGTGGCGAGGGTTCGAGCCCTGGCTGGGACCCCTGAAAGCAGCCCTCGGACCCGTTCTGGGTGCCTATCCTGAGGCGCCCGCGCCACAGGAATGACCCTACGGGCACTCGGGAGATTGACAGCCCGGGGCTGCTGGCGAGTTATCGGCAGAGAGATTCGCGACAGAATTCCAACAGATTCGGAAATCCGACATGCTCCGCAAGACGTCCCCCACCCGCCTGACAGCCTTCCTGCTGGCCTCCACCATGCTCGCCGGCGTGACTTCGGCCCGGGCGGCGGAAGAGCCCGCCTCTGTCGAGGAGCTGGTGGTCACGGCGCAGAAGCGGCAGGAGAACATTCAGGACGTCCCAGTGGCCGTCACCGCCCTCTCCACCCGCAAGCTGCAGGAACTCCAGGTCGAGAAGTTCGACGACTACGCCAAGTTCCTGCCCAGCGTGGCCTACCAGAGTTCAGCCCCCGGCTTCTCCACCGTCTACATGCGCGGCGTGGCCTCCGGCGGCGACGGCAACCACTCAGGCTCCATGCCCAGCGTCGGGACCTACCTGGACGAGCAACCGATCACCACCATCGGCGGTGCCCTTGACCTGCACGTCTACGACGTCGCCCGGGTCGAGGCCCTGGCCGGTCCCCAGGGCACACTCTACGGGGCCAACTCACAGGCCGGCACGATCAAGATCGTCACCAACTCAGCCGACCCTTCTGGCTTTGCGGCGTCCTACGATGTCGGCGCCAACACCGTCAGCGACGGGGCTCCAGGCTACTCTCTCGAGGGCATGGTCAATGTCCCGTTGGGTGACCGGGCGGCGGTGCGACTCGTCGCCTGGAAGGTCCACGACGGCGGGTACATCGACAATGTGAAGGGCACGCGCACCTACCCGACCTCGGGCGTGACCATCAACAATAACGCCCTCGCCGAGGACAACTACAACGACGCCGACACCTGGGGCGTGCGGATCGCGGGCCTGGTGGACGTCGCCGAAGGCTGGACCGTCCGCCCGACCTTCATGAGCCAGGACACCCAGAGCAACGGCATCTTTGGCTATGACCGCACCCAGGGGCCGATGAAGGTCACGCACTTCCTGCCGGAGGACGCCCACGACCGCTGGCACCAGGCCGCCCTCGCGGTCGAGGGCCGCATCGCCGACTTCGACCTGGTGGCGACCACCGCCTACATGGACCGCCGGATCGACACCCACTCCGATTACACCGACTATTCCTTCTTCTACGACACCCTGTTCGGCTCGGGTGCCTACATCACCGACGCCACCGGCCAGGTCATCGATCCTACCCAGCGGATCACTGGACGCGACCATTTCACCCGGGTGTCCAACGAAATCCGCCTTTCCTCGCCCCAGGACCAGCGCATCCGCTACGTGGTCGGCGCCTTCCAGCAGCGCCAGACCCACTTCATCGAGCAGAACTACCAGATCCCCGGGATCGCCCCGGACATCACCGTCACCGGCTGGCCCAACACCCTCTGGCTCACCGAGCAGATGCGGATCGACCGCGACTACGCGGCCTTTGGGGAAGCCTATATCGACATCACCGACCGGCTGACCCTGTCCCTTGGCATGCGGGCCTTCAAGACCGACAATTCCCTCGAGGGCTTCTTCGGATTCAGCGACGGCTATTCGTCGAAGACCGGGGAGGCGGCCTGCTTCGCCCCCGGAAAGGTCGGCAGGTCCCCCTGCACCAACCTCGACAAGCGGGTGAAGGAGACCGGCCAGATCTACAAGGTCAACCTCAGCTACAAGCTGAGCGACGACAAGCTGGTCTACGGCACCTATTCTCAGGGCTTCAGGCCGGGCGGCATCAACCGCCGGGCCACCCTCGCGCCCTATGAGGCCGACTACCTCTACAACTACGAGCTGGGCTGGAAGACGGAGTGGGCCGACAACACCTTGCGGTGGAATGGCGCAGTCTTCTTCGAGACCTGGAAGGACTTCCAGTTCTCCTTCCTTGGCGCCAACTCCTTCACCCAGATCCTCAACGCCGGCCAGGCCGAGATCAAGGGTGCCGAGACCGAGGTCAGCTGGGCGGCTCCGGTCCAGGGCCTGACCCTTGCGGGCGGTGCCTCTTACACCGACGCCTACCTCACCGAGGCCTACTGCGGCACGACGGACGCCCAGGGCAAGCCGATCAAGACCTGCGCCGATCCCCAGGCGCCCTCCGGGACGGCCCTGCCGGTCACCCCAAAGCTCAAGGCCAACGCCCGCGCCCGCTACGAGTTCGAACTGGCGGGCTTCGACGCCCACGTCCAGGCGGTCGGGGTCTACCAGAGCGAGGCCTGGCCGGACCTGAGGCTGGAAGAGCGGGGCATATCGGGCCAGCAGGAGTCCTTCGGGACCGTGGACCTGGCCGCTGGCCTCACCCGAGACAACTGGCGCGTGGAGTTGACCATCGCCAACCTCTTCGATGAGGTGGGCGACAAGTACCGCTACTCGCAGTGCACGCCCACGGTCTGCGGCGGCAAGACCTATTCGGTCGCCATCCAACCTCGGACGCTGGGCCTGAGCTTCGGCCAGAAGTTCTAGGCGGCATGCCGGAACCGGCGACCCCGGCCTCGGCGGCCTCGGCCCTGAGGGCGGGGAGCCTCGTCATCCTGCCGACGGAGACCGTCTACGGCCTGGCGGCGGACGCCGGGGACCCGCGTGCGGTGGCCGCCGTCTATGCTGCCAAGGGCCGGCCGGCCTTCAACCCCCTGATTGCCCATGTGGCCGACGTGGAGGCCGCGCGCCGGATTGCC
>CAIZKE010000336.1 GCA_903933475.1 uncultured Alphaproteobacteria bacterium
GTCTGGGCCGTGTCTCAGTCCCAGTGTGGCTGATCATCCTCTCAGACCAGCTACTGATCGTCGCCTTGGTAGGCCTTTACCCCACCAACTAGCTAATCAGACGCGGGCTCATCCTCAGGCGAAATTCATTTCACCTCGCGGCATATGGGGTATTAGCGGCCGTTTCCAGCCGTTATCCCCCTCCTGAGGGCAGATTCCCACGCGTTACTCACCCGTCCGCCACTAACCCGAAGGTTCGTTCGACTTGCATGTGTTAAGCACGCCGCCAGCGTTCATCCTGAGCCAGGATCAAACTCTCCGTTGTAGATCGTATCCTCTTGGCTAAGATTTCACTCCCTTCTAAAAAAACTACAACGCTTGGACTTTCGCCCTCACTATGCAAATCTCTTCTTCCAGAAGATCTGTCTTCTCTGTCACAGTCGCTTTCGCTCCTGTTTCAGCTTGCCTCAATCGATTTGCCTCACTCGCACAGCAACGTCCGAGACGGCTGCACAATGGGCCCCTTGCGCTGACACACAAGGTTGAGAGTGCACAGTTCCTTCAAGCAATCTTGCTCGCTTCCCTGCGGCTTTCCAGGATCTCAGATCCGGTTCGCAACGGTTTTTTTCCCTCTCCTCCCAGTCAGGCAGGGTCGTGAGAACCCTCCTCACCTTCGGGTGGGAACCGTTGCTTGTTTCTTTTGACGGGACCTCACACTCTCACTGCTGTATCCGTTGACACTCCGCACGCCCGCTTCAAGGTCGTACTCTCCACTTACGTCTTCGACGCAAACAGATCGCACTCCCCTCGCTTGGCGGCTGGCCAACGCAGTGAAAGCGTCAGTTCCTAAACTTCTTTGATTGTCCAGGTGCTGCCGGCTCCCCCTCGCGGGCTCGCTCGGCCATCGCCTCGCGGCGACCTCTGAAACCTACATCACCGTCGGACCCTCGGTCGCTTCGGCTGGTAGGCACCCGCTCAAAAAGCCTCCTCGGCTTCTCTCGCAGGCCCGATCAACCTAGCAGGCTGACCGGTTCACCCCGTCCTTCGACAGGGCCGCGCTGCCTCTCGGCCGCGCAGTCCATAACCATAGCACCCCTGAGCAGGCAGTCAACCTTCGGCCGACACCAGCGCCTCGGCCCACGGCGTGAAACGGGCGAAGGTGTCGGCCCGGTCGGCTGCCAGCACGGGGAAGTCGGTCTGGGACAGATCGGTACCCGCCGGAATATGGCTGGGATCGCGGCTGAGCCAACGCAGCGGGCAGTCGAGTTCGTGAAGGACCAGCCAGGCAGCAGCGAGATCCCAGATCTTCGGCGTGGCCTCCAGGGCTGCGACGGTCTGGCCCATCGCCACGCTCACCAGATTGAGGCTGGCGACCCCGAGCATCCGGATCTTGCCGGGAAAGCGGCGATCCGGCAGCTTCTGCAGCACGCCGATCGAACGGCTGCAGAGAGAGGCGCAGCCGGCAGGGTGGCTATGCAAAGAAGGGGGGGAGAGGGGTTTGCCGTTGCGCCAGGCGCCGCGCCCCCGGATCGCCACGATCCGCTGCCGCAGCGGGGGGACATCGAGCACGGCGAGAACGGGAACACCGTCGTGGAAACGGGCCATGGAGATGGCCCAATAGGGGATGCCA
>CAIZKE010000337.1 GCA_903933475.1 uncultured Alphaproteobacteria bacterium
GCCCGGGTCCGCGAGGCTGAGGCCCTGGCGGGGGAGGCTGTGGTCTTCACCTCCGAGCGTGTCGGTCCGCCCTGCCCGACCCGGGAAGCGGCCCTTGAACTCCTGGCACGGCTCAGCGCCGGGGCGCCTTCGCCGCCCGATCCCGCCGTGGTGCGGGTGGTGGAGGTCTTTGAAGGTGCGCGGCCACCGCCCCCGGCAAGGCCCCTGGTCGAGGGCGAGCGCCGCTGGCCTGCGCCGCCGCCGCCACCGCCTACGGTCTGGCGGCTCCAGGTGGACTTCTGGCGTCCAGTCTCCCATGCGCCGGCCCACCTCCAGGCCCAGGCCCGGCACGTCCGCCGCCGCGGCAATGTGGAAATCTCCGGGGACGACCTCAACGCCTTCTCCCGGCAGCCCCTGCGACCGGTGCGACCCCAGCAGCCCCTCGACATTGGTCTCTTCGAGGTCCGGGCGCCCGAGGACCCTGACCGGGTGATCGCCGATGAGTGACGAGGGCAGAGCCCTGGGCCTCGCCCCCTCCCTTGATGAGATCGCCCGCCTGGCCGAGGCGGCCTTCGCCGAACTCCCTGAGGCCTTCCGGCGGCTGACGGGGGAGGTGCTCTTCCGGGTGGACGACTTCCCGGATGAGGAGGTCCTGGACGCCCTGGGCATCCAGGATCCCTTCGAGCTTACGGGCCTCTACCAGGGTGTGGACCTCGCCCAGCGGTCGATCCTGGGTCCCGCGCCGGAGGCGTCGTGGATCTTCCTCTTCCGGCGTCCCCTGCTCGACGAGTGGGCGGACCGGGGAGACGTCACCCTCGCGGAACTCGTAAGCCACGTCCTGGTCCATGAGATCGGCCATCATTTCGGACTGTCCGACGAACAGATCGACCGCATCGAGGCGCGGTGACGGCGGGTATCTTCTCCACCCTGCGGATTCTCGTTAAAGGGCCCCCATGAAAGGCTCCCAACCCTTCCGGCAACTTCGCGGCGTCCTGATTGCGGCGGCCATGTGCGCCGGGCCCGTGCACGCCCTTGCGGCCGATATCCGTCCGCCGACCCAGAAGATCGAGGTCGGACGCATAGCCGGGCGCTGGTACGAGGTCGCCCGTCTTCCCAACAAGATCCAGAAGGACTGCCAGGGCGGGACATCTGACTGGTCGCGCACCGCCACGGGCTATTCGGTCATCCAGACCTGCCACCGCAGGACGCTCGCCGCGCCGCCCACCCAGTGGAAGGCCCAGGCCAGGATCTCCGATCCGTCCACCAATGGGCGAATCCGCCTGAGCTATTTCGGCGGCGTCCTGAATGTGGAGTACTGGGTCCTGGAGAGCCGGGCCGACCAGGGCTGGCTGCTTCTCGGTACCCCCAACGGCCGCTATCTCTGGCTCATGGCCCAGAAACCCATCCTGAACGCGGCGGCCCGGACCCAGGCCGTCAGCCGTATCCGCCAACTGGGCTATGATGTTACCGCCCTTGAATTCCCCCTCCCAGCCCATCACTGACCCCGCCGCCGTGACGCGCCCAGAGGTCACTGTGGCGGTGACCCGGGGCGCCGTGCGCGCCCTCCGGGGCCTGGGGTATGTCGCCCTCGCCGAGGTCACCCTGCCCAACGCGCGCCGGGCGGACCTGATGGCGATTTCCCCGCGCGGCGAACTGTTCATCGCCGAGGTCAAGTCGTCGATCGAGGACTACAGGGTGGACCGGAAGTGGAGGGACTACCTGGACTTCTGCGACCGTTTCGCCTTCGCCGTGGCGCCGGAATTCCCCCATCACATCCTGCCCGACGACCCGGGTTTGCTGGTCTGCGACGGATTCGGTGGCGTCCTGGTCCGCGAGGCGCCGCTATCGCCCCTCGCCGGGGGCCGACGCAAGGCCCTGACAATCGCCTTCGCCCGCCTGGCCGCCCTGCGCGCCGGGGGCGTGCTTGCCGTCAACCTCGAGGTCTGAGGCCGAGGCTTCAGGCAGCGGGTCTAGCGCGGCGCCCGCTTGGCCAGGATCCGCTGCAGGGTCCGCCGGTGAAGCCCCAGCCTGCGCGCCGTCTCCGAGACATTGCGGCCATAGAATTCGTAGACCCTGTGGATGTGTTCCCAGCGCGCCCGGTCGGCCGTCATCGGCCGCAGGACCAGGCCACCGGGCGGTGTCTGCCCCAGCAAGGCCGAGGCCAGGTCGTCCGGATCCGCGGGCTTTGTCAGGTAGTCAGCCGCCCCGAGCCGGATGGCGGCGACGGCACTCGCAATGGCACCGAAGGCGGTGAGTACCACCGCCCGGGCGTCAGGCCGTCGGCCCAGAAGGACCTCGATCAGGGACAGGCCGGTTCCGTCGACAAGCCGCATTTCCAGCACGGCGAAGTCGGGTGCACGTGCCTCAATAAGGGTCGACGCCTCGGCCAGGCTGCCTGCGCAGGTCACCTGGAAGCCGCGTGCCTCCAGCCCTCTGGCCGTGCGCAGGGCGTGAAGCGCATCATCATCCACCAGGAGAAGGTCGCCCCGGACCTCCGGCGGCTCGGCTTCTGCGGTGTCGGTAGTACTGGTGTCGGGAGTACTCATGAACGCCGCTCGCAGGACCAGACCTTAGCGAATCCTCGCAATTCGCCTTCATGGGCGCAAGTCGCCTCACGCTGCCAGATCCTGTTCCGATAGGTGGGAACCGGTTATCGGATCGAAACAGGATCTAACTCTATGGGCTTGGAGCCTGCTCCCTTCTGACGTCCCGCCTAGAGGGAGCAGGCTTCGGGCGCTGGAACCGTCGGGGCTTTCCCTGTAGTCCGGTGGCTCACCCTGAAGGCGGAAGGCCCAGCATGTCTCTGAAGTGGATCCTGCGCGGGATGGTCGCCATCCTCGCGGTGGCG
This sequence comes from uncultured Alphaproteobacteria bacterium, assembly GCA_903933475.1. GTDB lineage: Bacteria > Pseudomonadota > Alphaproteobacteria > Caulobacterales > Caulobacteraceae > Phenylobacterium. The sequence continues at coordinate 2,828 of CAIZKE010000337.1, forward strand.
GCACTGACCCTCCTGGCGGTGCAGATCGGCGCGCGTCGGCCACCGACGCCCGCGATGGCGCAGGGGGGGCCAGGCGGTCCCTTCACCCTGGTGGATACCTCGGGTCGGCCCTTCACCCAGGAGGATCTCAAGGGCCGCTGGAACATCATCTTCTTCGGCTTCACCTTCTGCCCGGACGTCTGCCCGACGACGCTGGACACCCTGGGCCGGACCCTCGACCTCCTGGGCAGGGACAAGGACAAGGTCCGGATCATCTTCGTCTCGGTGGACCCTGGGCGCGATACCCCGGAGAAGGTGGGTGCCTACCTCGCGAACCCGGCCTTCCCCGAGGGGGTCGTTGGCCTGACCGGAACGCCCGAACAGGTCGCTGTCGTCGCTCGCGCCTACAAGGTCTTCTACCAGAAGGAAGGGGAGGGCGACGCTTACCTGATCAACCATTCCTCGATCAGCTACCTCATGGATCCGTCCGGGCGGTTCGCCCGGGTCCTGCCCTATGGCATGTCGCCCGAGGACCTCGCAGGCCAGATTCGCGACGCCAAGAATCGGGGTTAGGGCGGCAAGGCTGGACATCTGCGCTGCATAGGCGTGTTATGCTGCGCTGCAACATCAACGGCGGACCATGCTCTACACCCTCTACGAAGCCGGATACTACGCTGCCGCGCCCTTCCGGGCGGCCGCCCGCGCCACCCGGGCCTACTGGAACTCGCCGCTCAACCCCGCCCGGGAGACCCCGGTGGGGCGTCGAGTCTTCGCGTCCGCGGACCTCTTCTCCAACCTCACCCGCCGCTATGGCCGGCCCGAGTGGGGGGTCGACAGCGTCCGGATTGGCGAAGTCGACGTCCAGGTCCGGCAGGTACAGGCCTGGGCCGACCCCTGGGTCCGCCTGACCCACTTCGCCCGCGACCCCCTGGATCTTCGCCGCGCTGGACGGACAGCCGCCGAGCCCGCAGTGCTGATCGTCGCGCCGCTCTCCGGCCACTATGCCACCCTGCTCCGGGATACGGTCCAGACCTTCCTGCAGGACCATGAGGTCTTCATCACCGAATGGTCGAATGCGCGGGACGTTCCGCTACTGGAGGGCCGGTTCGACTTCCATGACTACCTCGATCATGTGAGGACCCTGCTCCGCCGGCTTGGGCCGCGCTGCCACGTGGTCGCCGTCTGCCAGCCGGGACCGGCTGTCCTGGCTGCTGCCGCGCTCATGTCCGAGGACGGAGAAGACGCCCGTCCAGCGTCCATGACCTTCATGGGATCTCCCCTGGACGCTAGGTTCTCGCCGACTGTGACCAACAAGCTCGCCGAGGAGCGCCCGTTCGCCTGGTTCAAGTCGAACATGATCAGCACCGTGCCCCTGCCCTATGCGGGGGCGGGCCGGAGGGTCTATCCCGGCTTCGTCCAGCTCTACTCTTTCATGTCGATGAACATGGAGCGTCACCAGGACGCCCACCTGCAGTACCTTCAGGACCTGATGGATGGTGACGGGGACTCCGCCGACAAGCACCTGGAGTTCTACGACGAGTACCTGTCGGTCCTGGACCTGACCGAGGAATTCTACCTGCAGACGGTCGACGTCGTCTTCCAGCAGTACCTCCTGCCCCGGGGCGAGCTGGTGCACGACGGTCGGGCTGTCCGGCCCTCCGCCATCACTGATATCGGCCTGCTCACGGTCGAGGGCGAGCTCGACGATATTTCCGGCATCGGCCAGACCCAGGCCGCCCATGCCATGTGCACGGGCCTGTCTGATGACCTGCGCGAGGACTATATCCAGCCGCACGTGGGGCATTATGGGGTCTTCAACGGTCGGCGCTTCCGCGAGGAGATTTATCCCCGGGTGGCGGCCTTCATCGCCCGGCAGGAAGCCCGGGTCACCGCTTCGGCGGGCTGAGGCGACCGGGGGTGTTCCGCTTCGGGCGCTCGGCTGCCGACGGCGACCTCATCGAGGTGGAAGGCCTGCCCGTTCGTTTGCGGGTCAATCCGCGGTCCCGGCGCATCGCCCTTCGCCTCGATCGGGCCCGGGGAGAGGTCGTCGCCACGGCGCCGGACCTGCGGGGGCTCACCGAGGCCGCACGCTTCGCCCGTAGCCGGGCAGACTGGATCCGGACGCGTCTGGCGTCGACACCTTCGCCCTCGCCCCTCGTGCCGGGCGTCGAACTCTCTGTCTTCGGGCGCACCTGCCGACTGGCAGCGGCCGGGGGCCGCACGCGCCTCGTCGACGCCGCCGACGGCGCCCTGGAGCTCCACGCTTCAGGAGATGGAGAAGTCTTCGCCCGCGCGGTGGTGCGTACCCTGAAGCGCGAGGCCCTGACTGGTTTCCGGACGCTTACAGCCCGGCACTGCGAAGCCCTGGGGGCGCCGCTTCCCAGGGTCTCCGTCAACGACGCCCGTACCCGCTGGGGGTCCTGCTCCCCGGCGCGGGGGGCGTCGCCGCCTTCGGTCCGTTACGTCTGGCGCCTGGCCCTCGCGCCGGCACCGGTGGCCGACTACGTCGCAGCGCATGAATGCGCCCACATACTCCAGCCCAATCACGGGCCCGCCTTCTGGGCCCTGGTCCGGAACCTGGTCGGTGATCCTGCGCCGCACCGGGAGTGGCTGAGGCGCGAGGGGCCTCGGCTTCACGCCCTCGGGGGCCCTGGGGTCTGAGCCGGAGTCGTGGCTGCGGGTGCGGCGTTTGGGGACGGCGGGACGGGAGCCTGAACGGGGGCTTGTCCCGGGGCCGGGGCCAGTTCCGCGTCGGGCCCGACTGGGGGCGAAGCCAGGGGGTCCAGAAGGTCCCCGATGGGGTCTCCCCCGGAGGCGGGCGGTACCAGTCCGCCCGGGATGGGCTCGGCCTTGAGCCTTGGCAGTGTCCGCGACATGAAGCCCTGCCAGATCCCGGCCGGCGCACCGCCGCCCGTGACCTTGCGCATGGAGGTGTTGTCGTCCCGGCCGAGCCAGACGGCGGCGACGAAGCCGCCGGTATAGCCGACAAACCAGGCGTCCCTGTAATCGCTGGTCGTACCGGTCTTGCCCGCCAGGTCGTATCCGGGAACCCGGGCCCGGGTCCCTGTTCCGGCGGAGATGACCTGGCGCAGCATCTGGTTCATCTGCGGCAGGGCTGGCGAGCCGATGACCTGGGTTCGCGCCGGCCGGGCCACCGAGCGGTCGTAGAGCACCTTGCCGCCTGCGGTCCGCACCCGCTCGATCGCCCAGGCGGGCGCCAGGAAGCCGCCATTGGCGAAGGGCGCATAGGCCTGGGCCATCTCGAGGGGGCTGACCTCGACGGCGCCCAGGGCCATGGAGGGGTCGAGCTGGATCGGCGAACGGATCCCGAGGCGGCGTGCGGTGGCCGCCACATTCCCGGTCCCGACCTCGTTGGCGAGCCTGGCCGCGACCGTGTTCACGGACTGGGCGACGGCGGTCTGGAGCGTGATCGGGCCCAGGAAGGCCCCGGTGTAGTTCTTGGGCTCCCAGGAGCCAATGCGAATCGCCTCGTCGACCACCGGGGTCTCGGGCGTCCTGCCGCGCTCGATGGCGGTGAGATAGACGAACGGCTTGAAGGCCGATCCCGCCTGCCGCCGGGCCATGGCGGCGCGGTCGAACTGGCTGTCCTCGTAGTCGATCCCGCCCACATAGGCGCGAACCCGGCCCTCGCCGTCCAGCGCCACAAGAGCGCCCTGCTGCACGCCCTGTCCCCGGGCCCCGGCGATGCCCGACGCCAGCGCCTGCTCGGCTGAAATCTGGATCGGCAGATCAAGGGTCGTCTCGACGATGAGGTCCTCGGTCGGCTCACCGACGAGCCTGCGGACCTGTTCGTCCACCCAGTCCGTGAAGTACTGGGCCCGCTGGCTTGCCAGGGTGGGATTCACCCGGACCGGCATCCGGATGGCTTCCGCCCTCTGCTGGGGTGTGATGGCGCGGGAGCGCACCATCTCATCGAGCACCACCGTCGCCCGACGGGCCGCGCGGTCCGCCGACGAGACCGGGCTGTAGCGGGAGGGCCCCTTCATCATGCCGGCCAGGAGGGCGCTCTCGCCGAGCGTCAGCTGCTCGGCGGGCTTGCCGAAATAGCGCTGGGAGGCCGCCTCGATCCCGTAGGCACCGGCACCGAAGTAGACCCGGTTCAGGTAGAGGGCGAGGATCTCTTTCTTGGTGAACTTCGTCTCCAGCCAGACGGCCAGCACCAGCTCCTGCGCCTTGCGGCGGTAGGTCTGGTCCATGGTCAGGAAGAGGTTCCTGGCCAGCTGCTGGGTAATCGTCGATCCGCCCCTCAGGGGGCCGCCCTTGTGGGTCAGGTTGTACACCTGGCTCCGGACGATGCCCCAGGGGTTGAAACCGTAGTGCCAATAGAACCAGCGGTCCTCGATGGCGACGAAGGCGGCCGGCACGTAGGGCGGCAGTTTGTCCAGGTCCACGGGCGGCGCGTACTGGCTGCCCCGCACGGAGACCAGGGAACCTGACCGGTCCAGGTAGGAGACGGAAGGCTGCCGGCGAGGGGCGTCCAGGCTTGAGGTGTCTGGCAGGTCGGCGGCGAAGACCGCGAGGAAGGCGAGCCCGAAGATGAGGCCCCAGACGCAGAGCACGGCGCTCCAGTAGACGAGGCCCTGGAGGAAGGATCGCCTCCGCCGGGGCGGCCCCTCTCTCGAGTCGGATCTGGCCATGGCCGTGGGTCTCCGGACCGATCTGCGCCCCCGCGCTGAACCGCCCGAGGCATACATCAGGCCAGTGACTCGCGCGACTGGATTGCGCCGGTCCCCCGAAAGCCCCTTTTCATCCCCGCCGGGCCTTGGCATGAGGCCTGGCCATGAGCCAGGACTTCACCCAGGTCGCACCCGTGCCTCCCGATCCCGCAGGGGTCGCCGCCGTCATTCAGGGCCGGCTATCGGAGCTCGCGGGAAGCGGTCTTCGCGCCGTTTCCCTGTCCCTCGACTTCGGGCCTGCCTGGGGGTCGGCGCAGGCGGGCGAACTCGAGGCGTGGGTCGACCGCCGCACCCGGAGCCTGGCCTTTGTGAGGGCCCGCCTGATGGCCTCCGACGGTCGCATGATCGCCGTCGGCTCCGGTGTCTTCAGCCTTCCCGCGGCGTGATGGGGGTTCCGCCTTGCGCCTTCGGTTGCGGCGCCGAAGGGCACATGATAACAGACGCGCGGCTTCGAGCCGGGGGTCCTGAAAGGGACCTGCGGCGATTGCGCTTTTCCAAGCGCTTTTAAGCCTTTAGCTGTCGGAACCCTCTTCCGACGTCTGTGACACACGCATCGGGCGGGCGGAGCAAGTGGCGGACGATTCCAGGACTTCAGATGTGGGCGACCGTTACGCCCGGGCCCTGTTCGATCTTGCGAACGAAACCGGGACCCTTCCGGCCGTCGCGGCTGACATCGCGGCGCTGCGTCGGATGCGCGCGGACTCGGCGGACCTGAGATCCCTTCTGGCGTCTCCCGCCTTCACCGCCGCGGACAAGGCCAGGGCCCTGGCCGCCCTCGCTACCAAGGCGAATTTCTCTGAGACCACGCAAAAATTCCTTGGCCTCCTGGCAGGCAATGGCCGCGCGGCGGCCCTGCCGGAAGCCGTCGCTGCCTTCGAGGCCCTGCACGCTGCCGCCCGCGGTGCCGTAGCCGCCGTGGTCACCACCGCTGCCCCGATGACCGCCGCCCAATCCAAGGGCGTCGCCGAGGCGCTCCGGGCCGCCCTGGGCAAGGCCCCCGAGATCGAGACCCGCGTCGATCCTGCCCTTCTCGGCGGCATCCGCGTCCGGGTCGGGTCCAAACTCTTCGATGCTTCGCTTCGCTCGAAGCTCGATTCCCTCAAGTTCGCCCTCAAGAGAGCGTAAGCCATGGATATCCGCGCTGCCGAAATCTCGGCTATTCTGAAGTCCCAGATCGCCAACTTCGGCCAGGACGCCGATGTGTCCGATGTCGGGCAGGTCCTGTCCGTCGGGGACGGCATCGCCCGGGTCTTCGGCCTGGATAATGTCCAGTCCGGCGAGATGGTCGAGTTCACGAAGGCGGGGGTGAAGGGCATGGCCCTGAACCTCGAGCGCGACAATGTCGGGGTCGTGATCTTCGGCGAGGACCGGGCCATCGCCGAGGGCGACGAAGTCCGCCGCCTCTCCGAGATCGTGGACGTCCCGGTGGGCCGGGGCCTGCTGGGGCGGGTCGTCAACCCCCTGGGCGAGCCCATCGACGGCAAGGGCCCGATCAAGAACGTGGCCGAGCGCCGCCGGGTGGACGTGAAGGCACCGGGCATCATCCCGCGGAAGTCCGTGCACGAGCCCGTGCAGACTGGCCTGAAGGCCATCGACACCCTGATCCCGGTCGGTCGCGGTCAGCGCGAACTGATCATCGGAGACCGTCAGACCGGCAAGACCGCCGTGGCCATCGACGCCATCCTGAACCAGAAGTCGATCAATGCCGGCGATGACGAGAGCGCCAAGCTCTACTGCATCTATGTCGCCATCGGCCAGAAGCGCTCGACCGTCGCCCAGATCGTCAAGACCCTGGAAGAGCGCGGGGCCCTTGAATACACCATCGTCGTCGCCGCGACGGCGTCCGAGCCGGCCCCGCTGCAGTTCCTGGCCCCCTTCGCCGGATGCGCCATGGGCGAGTGGTTCCGGGACAACGGCATGCACGCCGTCATCATCTACGACGACCTGTCCAAGCAGGCCGTCGCCTATCGCCAGATGTCCCTGCTGCTGCGCCGTCCGCCGGGCCGGGAAGCCTATCCGGGCGACGTCTTCTACCTGCATTCCCGCCTGCTTGAGCGCGCCGCCAAGCTCAATGACGAGAATGGCTCCGGCTCCCTGACGGCGCTGCCGATCATCGAGACCCAGGCCAATGACGTGTCGGCCTACATCCCGACCAACGTGATCTCCATCACCGACGGCCAGATCTTCCTGGAAACTGACCTGTTCTTCCAGGGCATCCGCCCCGCCGTGAACGTCGGCATCAGCGTGAGCCGGGTGGGCTCCTCGGCCCAGATCAAGGCCATGAAGACCGCCGCCGGCCC
>CAIZKE010000338.1 GCA_903933475.1 uncultured Alphaproteobacteria bacterium
GTTCATCGCCCGCAGCGACGGCGGGCCGGCGGTGAGCGCCTATCGCGCCGCCTTCGCCCCCTCCGCCTTCCGGTCCCAGGGCTGGACCGCCGTGGCGACCATCGCCCTGGCCGCCGAGACGGCCGAGGCCGCCGAGCGCCTCGCCGCCCCCATGCGGGCCAGCGCCCTGGCCGGACTGGACGGCCCCACCGCCGACGGCGAGCGCCCCCGCTTCGCCCAAATCGAGGACGCCCTCGCCTTCCTCGAAGCCCGCCGCGACGACCCCCGCCTGGCCGGCGTGCTCGCCCGCGCCATCGTGGGTGATCCGGAGACCGTGCGCCGGGGCCTGGCCGCAAAGGCCGAGGCGACGGGCGCGGACGAGCTGTTCGTCATGGCCGTGGGGCCGGACCTGGACAGTCGGGTGCGGTCGCTGGAGTTGATCAAGGCGGGGTGAGGCGGGGGCCTTCGGTGAGCGGTTGAAACGCCGGTGACCCCCTCACCGGGCTTCGCCCGGAGCTCCCCCTTGGGGGAGCAATTGAGCGCTCTAATTCCTCCCCCCAGGGGGAGGTGGACCGCGCAGCGGGCCGGAGGGGGTTTGCTGAGCCGCCGTTGACCCCCTCACCGACCTTCGGTCGGAGCTCACCCTTATGGGGAGCAATTGGGCGGGACTCAGACCGCCACCGTCGCCGCCGGGCGGGCGCGCATGGCGGCGAGCCAGCGGGTGACGCCGGTCAGTTCCTCCGGGATCTCCAGCTTGATCATGCGGGTGAAGTCGACGCCGATGAAGGCGACGATGTCGGCGATGGTCAGGCGCTCGCCGGCCAGCCATTCGTGGTCCTGAAGCTGGCGGTCGAGGATCTTCAGGCCACGCAGGCCCGCCGTACGGTTGGCGTCGGCGATGGCGGGGACCTGGGTCTCCAGCCGGGCCAGGGCCGGGTGGGTGTGGCGGACGGCCAGCATGAGGGGCCAGGCGACCAGCAGCTCGCCCCGGCGGGTCCACATCTCGATGAAGGCGGTCTCCTCGGGGGTGGTGCCGAACAGGTTCCCCTGCGGATAGCGGCTCTCGAGATAGCGGCAGATGGCCAGGCTCTCGGTGATGCAGGTCCCGTCGTCCAGCTCCAGGGCCGGGATGTTGGCGAGGCCAAAACGCTTGAGGTAGTCGGGGGTCTTGTGGTCGCCCTCCATGATGTTGATGCGGACGATCTCGACGTCCTCGATCCCCTTCTCGGCCATGAACCAGCGCACGCGGCGGGGATTGGGGGCGAGGGGGGTGTCGTAGAGCTTCATGGGGTTTCCCTGTGTGGGCAGGTCAGTGGAAGAGTTCGCGGGGCAGGAGGCCGACGACCGAGGCGGACAGGCAGGTGGCGAGGAAGCCGGCGAACATGGCCTTCCAGACCATGCCGATGACCTCGGACCGGCGCTCGGGCACCAGGACCGAGAAGCCCGCCACGTTCATGCCCACCGAGGCGATGTTGGCGAAGCCGCAGAGGGCGTAGGTCATCAGCACCCGGGTGCGCGGGTCGATGGCGTCGAGGGGGACCGCGCCCAGCTGGATGAAGGCGGTGAACTCGGTGAGGACCAGCTTGACGCCCAGGAGGGAGCCGGCGAGCCGGGCGTCGGCGGCGGGAACGCCGATGAGCCAGACCAGGGGGGCGAAGACGAGGCCGAGGATGCGCTCGAGGGTCAGGGGCGCGCCGCCCACGTCGGGCAGGAGGCCGAGGAGGCCGTTCGCCATGCTGGCGAGGGCCACGAAGACGATCAGGGTGGCGGCGATGTTGAGGGCGATCTGGAGGCCGTCGGAGGCGCCGCGGATCACCGCGTCGATGCTACTCTCGTAGGCCTTGTCCGGACCGGTCTCGAGGGGATCGGCCTGCTCGGCGGCGACATCGCGGGGGGCGAGGATGCGGGCCAGGAGCACCCCGGCCGGCGCAGAGATGATGGAGGCGGTAATGACGTGGGCCGCGGCGTTGGGCAGGACGTCCTTCAGGATGGCGGCGTAGGCCACCATGGTGGAGCCGGCCACGCAGCTCATGCCCACGGTGATGAGCATGAAGAGCTCGGACCGGCTGAGGCGGGACAGGTAGCTGCGGATGAAGATGGGCCCCTCGACCTGGCCCATGAAGATGGTGGCGGCCACGGCCAGGGCGGGCGGGCCGCGCAGGCCCATGGTCTTCTCGAAGATGAAGCCGAAGCCGCGGGTGAGGACCTTGAGGATGCCCCAGTGCCAGAGCAGGGCCGCCAGGGCGCAGACCACCAGGATGACCGGCAGGACACGGAAGGCGAAGACGAAGAGGGCGCCGGCGTTGGCGACGGGATAGGGCTGCCCCTCCCCGCCCGCCAGATAGCCGAAGACGAAGGTGACGCCCGCCTGGGTGGCGGCGGCGAGGGCCTCGACCCCGTGGCCAAGGGCGGCGACCACGGCGCGCAGGGGCGGCAGGCCGAAGAGGCCCAGCACCAGCAGGAGCTGAATCAGGAGGGCGCCGGCCGCCAGCTTCCAGGGAAAGACCCGGCGATCCTCGGACAGGGCCCAGCACAGGCCCAGGATGACGGCGAGGCCCAGAAGGCTCTGGGCATTCTCTGCGCGGAACATGTCCTGGTCTCTCCCCCGGTGCGGCGGCCAGTTGAACGCCGCAGGGGCTCTGGCGCAACCTCTTAGCTGTAACTCCGCTGACCCCCTCAGTCGGCTCCGCCGACAGCTCCCCCTTGGGGGAGCAATGGGCCCCGTTATTCCTCCCCCCA
>CAIZKE010000339.1 GCA_903933475.1 uncultured Alphaproteobacteria bacterium
CCCGGGACGGAGGGGGTCTCCTGCGCCGCCATTGACCCCCTCAGTCGGCTTCGCCGACAGCTCCCCCTGATGGGGAGCCTTTGGAGGGCTCTAGGAGGGGGACGGTGCCCGCCTTCGGGATCCGGAGGCGCGGAGTGTCGATTCGCTCTAGCCCAGCCCTGCCACCCAGGCGGGCAGGTCGCCTATCGTCGCCAGCTCGGCGAACCGGGGATGGCCGAGGGGCGCCTCGGCGTGTTCGTGGGCCCAGGTCATGGGATAGGGCACGTGGGCGGCCCAGGCACCGGCCTCGAGGGCAGGCAGGATGTCCGAGCGCATGGAGTTTCCGCACATCAGCGACCGCGCCGGCCCGGATCCATGGCGCTCAAACACCCGGGCGTAGGTCGAGGCCTCCTTCTCGCTGACGATCTCGACGGCGACGAACAGGTCGCCGAGCCCAGAGGCGGCCAGTTTCTGCTCCTGGTGCAGGAGGTCGCCCTTGGTGATCAGCACCAGCCGGTAGTTTTCGGAGAGGGCGGCGAGGGCCGTCTCCACGCCTGGCAGGGGCTCCACGGGCTCGTTCAGCATCTCCCGGCCGGCGGCAAGGATCTCCCGGACCACGGCGGCGGGCGCCTCGCCGTGGGTGAGTTCCATGGCGGTCTCGATCATGGAGAGGGTGAAGCCCTTCACACCGTAGCCGTAGAGCCGCAGGTTCCGCGTCTCCACCTCGGCCAGGCGCGACATCAGGACGTCGGGATCGGCCTTGTCCGACAGAAGGTCGCAGAACCGTTCCTGGGTCAGGCGGAACAGGGTCTCGTTGTGCCAGAGGGTGTCGTCGGCATCGAGGCCTATGGTCGTGACTCGCATGGCCTCACGGCTGGGATCGATGAAGACGCTCTCGGACATCAAATCTCTCCCGGTTGGCGGCCCATTCCGGCCGGCTCCGCATTGACCGGCCCGCCGCGAGTCATTACCAGACCCCAACGGCTGAAGGGCGGGCAGGATGCATCCTCGCCCGCCCTTTTGCGAGCCCCCACCCCAGCCCTGGAGCGGCCTGCCATGAGCGATCTCCTGCCCGGCGTGACGGGAGTTCTGGTCCTTGCCGACGGGACGGTCCTCCAGGGTTCCGGATGCGGCGCGACCGGCGCCGCGGTCGGGGAAGTCTGCTTCAACACCGCAATGACGGGCTATCAGGAGATCCTCACCGATCCCTCCTACATGGCCCAGGTGGTCGCCTTCACCTTTCCCCACGTGGGCAATGTCGGGGTCAATGGCGAGGACGTCGAGCAGATCGCCGGCGACTCGGCGACGGCGGCCCGCGGGGCCATCTTCCGTGACGCCCCGACACCGCCCGCCAACTGGCGCTCGGAGACCGACCTCGGTACCTGGATGGCGCGCCGGGGCGTGATCGGGATCTCCGGCGTGGATACCCGCGCCCTGACCCGCCGCATCCGCGAGCAGGGCATGCCCCACGCCGTCATCGCCCACGACCCGGAAGGCCGGTTTGACCTCGAAGCCCTGCGCCGGCAGGCGTCGGAATGGTCGGGCCTGGTCGGCCTGGACCTGGCCCGGGACGCCACCTGCCGCCAGACCTTCACCTGGGAGGAAGGGCTCTACGGCTGGCCCGAAGGCTATGAACAGCCCGTCCAGGACCGCTACGACGTCGTTGTCATGGACTTCGGGGTCAAGCGGAACATCCTGCGCGCCCTGGCCTCCTGCGGGGCCCGGGTGACCGTGGTGCCCGCATCGACCACCGCCGAGGACATTCTGGCCCGCCACCCAGACGGGGTCCTGCTGTCGAACGGTCCGGGGGACCCGGCGGCGACTGGCGTCTATGCCGTGCCGGAAATCCGCAAGCTCGTGGATGCAGGCTTGCCGGTCTTCGGCATCTGCCTCGGACACCAGATGCTGGCCCTCGCCCTCGGAGCCCGGACCGAGAAGATGGAACAGGGCCACCATGGGGCGAACCATCCCGTGAAGGACCTGACCACCGGCAAGGTCGAGATCGTCTCCATGAACCACGGTTTCACCGTCAGCCGCGAGAGCCTGCCCAAGGGCGTGGAAGAGACCCACATCTCCCTGTTCGACGGCACGAACGCGGGCCTCGCCCTTTCAGGTCGCCCGGTGTTTTCGGTCCAGCATCACCCCGAAGCCTCGCCCGGACCGACGGATTCCCTCTACATCTTTCGCCGGTTCACCGAGCTCATGGACGCCTCCCGGGGCTAGCCTTCAGGGCGGCGCTTGCCAGACGCCCTGGCTTCCTTCATAGTAGGGTGTCAATTCTCGTAAGTTCGGCTGCTTTTTCGACGCTTCTTCTGTTGCAGCGGGCCAGCTACCGACCTCCTTCGATTTTTGATCCCGTGCGCCCCAACTCCGGGGTTACGGGCCTATCTATCAAGGACGATCGATCAATATGTCTACCGGCACCGTGAAGTGGTTCAATGGAACCAAGGGCTATGGCTTCATTCAACCCGATGAAGGCGGCCCCGATGTGTTCGTGCACATCTCCGCCGTCGAGCGTGCGGGTCTCCGCTCGCTGAACGAAGGCCAGAAGGTTACCTTTGAGCTCGAGCGCGACAAGCGCAGTGGCAAGATGTCTGCGGGCAATCTGGCCGTCTGACCTCCCCAAAAGGGACCAAAGTTCAGCGGGTCGGCGGAAACGCCGGCCCGTTTTTTTATGGGTGGAATACCGCCCCGCGCCAGGGCCGGGCATGGATGCTTGCGCCATGCCGACTCCGTCTCTAAACGGGCGTCTTAGCCTTCAATCCGACCGGCCGGAGCGCGCAAGCGCGCGCGCTGGTCCTGCGCGCGAGTCTCCCCATGCCCAAACGCACCGATATCTCCTCAATCCTGATCATCGGCGCTGGGCCAATCGTGATCGGCCAAGCCTGCGAGTTCGACTACTCCGGCGTCCAGGCCTGCAAGGCCTTGAGGGCCGAGGGCTACCGGATCATCCTGGTCAACTCCAACCCCGCCACCATCATGACCGACCCGGACGTGGCGGACGCGACCTATATCGAGCCCATCACCCCGGAAATGGTCGAGAAGATCATTGCCGCAGAGCGCCCCGACGCCCTCCTTCCGACCATGGGCGGGCAGACCGCACTGAACACCGCCCTGGCCCTTGAGAGCCGTGGCGTCCTGGCCCGTTACGGCGTCGAGATGATCGGCGCCCGGGCCGAGGTGATCGACAAGGCCGAGGACCGCCAGAAGTTCCGCAACGCCATGGACAAGCTCGGGCTGGAAAGCCCGAAGTCCAAGGCCGCCCATAATCTGGAGGAGGCCATGGAGGGCCTGGCCTTCGTTGGCCTGCCCGCCATCATCCGCCCGTCCTTCACCCTGGCCGGCACCGGCGGGGGCATCGCCTACAATGTCGAGGAATTCCGGGAGATCGTCGAACGCGGCCTCGACCTGTCGCCCACCACCGAGGTACTGATCGAGGAGAGCGTCCTGGGCTGGAAGGAGTATGAAATGGAGGTTGTCCGCGACAAGGCGGACAACTGCATCATCGTCTGCTCCATCGAGAACATCGACCCGATGGGCGTCCACACCGGCGATTCTATCACCGTGGCGCCGGCCCTGACCCTGACGGACAAGGAATACCAGATCATGCGGACGGCCTCGATCGCCGTCCTGCGGGAGATCGGCGTGGAGACCGGCGGGTCGAACGTCCAGTTCGCCGTGAACCCCAAGGACGGCCGGATGGTCGTCATCGAGATGAATCCGCGGGTGTCGCGGTCCTCGGCCCTGGCGTCCAAGGCTACCGGCTTCCCCATCGCCAAGGTCGCTGCCCGCCTCGCGGTGGGCTACACCCTGGACGAACTGATGAACGACATTACCGGGGCGACACCGGCGTCCTTCGAGCCCTCGATTGATTATGTCGTCACCAAGATTCCGCGCTTTGCCTTCGAAAAATACCCGGGATCCGAGCCCTACCTGACGACCTCGATGAAGTCGGTGGGCGAGGTCATGGCCATAGGCCGGACCTTCAAGGAAAGCCTCCAGAAGGCCCTGCGCGGCCTGGAGACGGGCCTGGCCGGCCTGGACGAGGTCGAGATCGAGGGCGCTGCGGATCCCGAGACCGGCAAGGCCGCGGTGGTCCGCGCCCTGGGCATCCCAACGCCGGACCGGCTGCGGGTCATCGCCCAGGCCTTCCGGCATGGCCTGACCGTCGACGAGGTCAACGCCGCCTGTTCCTACGAGCCCTGGTTCCTCAGGCAGATCCAGGACCTGGTCCGCCAGGAGGGCCTGGTGCGCGCCGGCGGACTGCCCGATACGGCCGAGGGCTTCCGCGCCCTCAAGGCCCAGGGCTTCTCTGACGCCCGGCTTTCCCGTCTGGCGCGGCAGCCGGAAGCCGATGTCCGCGCCGCCCGCCAGGCCCTGGGCGTGCGGCCGGTCTTCAAGCGCATCGACACCTGCGCCGGCGAGTTCCGCGCCGATACGCCCTACATGTACTCGACCTACGAGACCGGGGCCCTCGGGCAGGCTCCGGAATGCGAGAGCGACCCTTCCGACCGCCGCAAGGCCATCATCCTCGGCGGGGGGCCCAACCGGATCGGCCAGGGGATCGAGTTCGACTACTGCTGCTGCCACGCCGCCTTCGCCCTGGCGGACATCGGGGTGGAGTCCATCATGGTCAACTGCAACCCCGAGACCGTCTCCACCGACTACGACACCTCGGATCGCCTCTACTTCGAACCCCTGACCGCCGAGGACGTGCTCGAGCTGATCGCCGTCGAGCAGTCCCGGGGAACCCTCCTGGGCGTCATCGTCCAGTTCGGCGGCCAGACACCCCTGAAACTGGCCCAGGCCCTTGAGGATGCGGGCATCCCCATCCTCGGGACCAGCCCCGACGCCATCGACCTGGCCGAGGACCGCGAGCGCTTCCAGCAGCTCCTGCACCGCCTGGAGATCGCCCAGCCGGTCAATGCCATTGCCCGCTCCCGGGACGAGGCCTTCGCCGGTGCCCACAGTGTCGGTTACCCGGTGGTCATCCGGCCCTCCTACGTCCTCGGCGGCCGGGCCATGGAGATCGTCTACGACGACGAGCAGCTGGAACGCTACATCACCACCGCCGTGCAGGTGTCCGGCGACAGCCCAGTCCTGATCGACCAGTACCTGTCCCGCGCCACCGAGGTGGACGTCGACGCCCTCTGCGATGGCGAGACCGTCTTCGTGGCCGGGGTGATGGAGCACATCGAGGAGGCCGGCGTGCACTCCGGCGACTCCGCCTGCTCCCTGCCCCCCTTCTCCCTGCGCCCCGAGACCATCGCCGAGCTCAAGCGCCAGACCGAGGCCATGGCCTTTGCCCTCGGCGTCCGGGGCCTGATGAACGTGCAGTTCGCCATCGAGGAGCCGCACTCGGCCTCGCCGCGGATCTTCGTGCTGGAGGTCAACCCGCGCGCCAGCCGCACGGTGCCCTTCGTGGCCAAGACCATCGGCCACCCCCTGGCCGGCATCGCCGCCCGGGTAATGGCGGGTGAGACCCTGGCCAGCTTCGGCCTCGTCGACGCGACCTATGACCACGTGGCGGTCAAGGAAGCCGTCTTCCCCTTCGCCCGGTTCGCCGGCGTCGACACGGTCCTCGGCCCCGAGATGCGGTCGACGGGCGAGGTCATGGGCCTGGACTGGCGGCGCGAGGGCGAGGGCCCCGGCCCGGCCTTCGCCCGGGCCTTCGCCAAGAGCCAGCTGGGCGGCGGCACTGTCCTGCCGGCCTCCGGCGCCGTCTTCGTCTCGGTCAAGGATACCGACAAGCCCTGGATCGTCGAGCCGGTGCGACTGCTCCTGGCCCAGGGTTTCAAGGTCCTGGCCACCGGCGGGACCGCCACCTACCTCGCCGACCAGGGCCTGGCCGTCGAGCGGGTGCGCAAGGTGCTCGAGGGCCGGCCCCACATCGTCGACGCCATGAAGAATGGCGGCGTGCAGCTGGTCTTCAACACCACCGAAGGCAAGCAGTCCCTGGCCGACAGCTACGAGATCCGGCGCTCAGCCCTGATGATGAAGATCCCCTACTTCACCACCTCGGCCGGCGCCCTGGCCGCAGCCCAGGCCATCACCGCCATGGCCAACGGCCCCCTCGACGTCCGCCCCCTGCAAAGCTACGCGGCCTGAGGGCGTCGCCTGGCCCAATTGCTCCCCCCAGGGGGAGCTCCGACCGAAGGTCGGTGAGGGGGTCAGCTGAGATGCCGTTGACCCCCTCCGGCCCGCTACGCGGTCCACCTCCCCCTTGGGGGAGGAATTACCGAGCCAATTGCTCCCCATCAGGGGGAGCTGTCGGCAAAGCCGACTGAGGGGGTCAACGGCCTTCGGTGGACGCGTTGACACACCTTTAGTGCGAGACGACGTTCATTGACCTAGGGTTATCGAGGTTAGCGGATCAGGTTCCCCCTCCACCTGAAGACGCCCGCCTTCGGCATGCCGGGATGGGCAACGCTTTGAGGTTGCCGATGACAGTGTGCCAAGGCTTGTCGAGTACCGTCGTGGGGTCGAAAGGGCGCAGTAATGACCGTTGAGGATGCAGGACGAAGTCGCCGGCGGGTTCTGGTCGGCCTGGCGGCGGCCGTCGCGGTCTCCGGATGCGGGAGGCGGGCGATGAGCGACGAAGAAGGCGTGGTGGAGATCTTTGTTGTCCCCGGTGTGTTTGGCGCAACGCCCGACCTCCGGCGTGTCGCCCTGACGTATTGGGGCCGCGACTCCAGCGCAATCGGGGTCTGCGACCTGCAGGCCGGAAGCGTGGAGGTGCTGCGGGCGGGCCGGCAGGCCGGGCTTGGGATGCCAGCGCTTTCGCCGGACGGCGAGACGATTGCATTTATCGCCCAGCCCATGGACCCAAAGCGCGCTGGACTGGATTTGCTCTATCTGGCTCCCGTCCGCGGCGGCGACGCGCGCCGGATTGGTGCCCGCGCCTATTACGCAGCGCCCAGTTTCTCCCCCGATGGCGGCCGTATCCTTGTATTCGCCGGGGACAAGGCCTTGGGGTCAGTCCAGCTTGTGGAGATCGACCTCGCGTCCGGTGCGGAGAGAGTCGTCTGGTCCGGCGCTTTTGGGGGCGCTCATAAAGCGGCCTACGACCCTACGGGCGCAGGCTACTGGGTCGGCGGGAGCGGGCCGGCGGCGTCCCTTGAGGAGGCCACCGGCTGGACCACCCTCGACTACGACAGTAAGCATGGGTCTCCACGCATCTTCCGCATCCTGCGCGAGGATGAGCCGGCGCGGCCCTTTGCGGTGAACCTTGGCGGACGCTGGGCCCTGGACGGAGTCGCCAATGATCACGTGGTCCTCGGTGCCCTCGCACTGGAGACAGGCAGACGCGTCGCGCTCGTGAACCGCCAGGGTGAAGTCCGCCTGCTCTGGCGTTCGCCTCGCGGCGGAGAGTTGCCGGATGGGGCGGCGGTGTCGGCCGACGCCAAGCGCATTGTGACGGTACGCATACCCACTGATGACGCGTTTAACTATTCAGATAGATACGAAATCACCGTCTTCGAGACCGGATCGGGCGAGAGCGGAAAGATCCTCTCCCAAGTCCTCTCCTCCGACCTTCGCGCTACAAACCATGACTTGAAACTGGCCTAGCTCCGACAGCCAAGGGGCGGTCTTGCGAGTCCGTTGAC
>CAIZKE010000340.1 GCA_903933475.1 uncultured Alphaproteobacteria bacterium
CGCCGAGCGCATGATGGCGCGCGTCTCCTCCGGCAACAGACCGGTGGTCGTGCTGGCGACCTTCGGCCAGCTGGTGGCCGAGAAATCAGGCGAGCGCCACGTCATCCGCTTTGTCGCCGAACGGTCCGGCTTGTTCCGCAGCACCGATCTGAGCGAAGAAATCATGCCGCTCGATGTCGCCGGCCTTGTCGTGCGGCCGGAAGTCGACAACACGCCGCAGCGCGGGGTCAGCGTGGCTGGCTCGGACCAGCCGTGGGTCGCGCGGTTCAACATCCCGGTGCTGGACGGCCGCCCGCTTTTCGTCCCCGACGACATGCCCGGCTACGCTGGGTTGCGCGCCGTAACCGCCCTGTTTGCCGAGGCCGCTCAACCCGGGTTGTTCGAGCAGCGCAGCCTCACCTGTAATTACCCACCCCTTCGGCAGGCCGCGTTTTGACCGTTCTGGGCGCGTTCAGGCGAGGGTAGCGAGGATGACATCGAAGGGATTTGCGCCTTTGAGCCGCGCGGTGTCGACTGTCGTTCGCACGTCCGCCTCGGCCTTTGCGGCCCACATGGCCCGGTAGCCGTTGGTCACTTTCCGTTGGATCACGCAGGGTCTGAGTTTGCGCTCCGAGCCGTTGTTGGTGACCTCGACCTCGCCGGGGAAGTCGCAAAACGTCAGCAACTGATCGCGGGCGCGCGCGATCTTGGCTTGCAACGCCCGGGCGAGGTCGCAGGTCGATGGCGCCATCAGAAGCGCCGCGAGCTGCTTTTCCAATTCACGCTTCTTTCTCCCCAGCGTGGAGGCGGCGAAGTCGGCGGCGCCCTTGGCCAGATCGAAAGCTTTTCCAAACCAGAGCTTGAACCGGAAAGGTAGATCGTCTGAGCCGTGCTGCAGTGCGAACGCGGTGTCGCGCGCCAGGTGCGCCAGACAGGTCTGATGCCGTTCGCCGTGCTTTTGCTGAGCCGAGTAGCGGTCCGATATCCACACCGCCGGCACATGTCCATCCATCATCTCGTCCACGACGCGGGCAGCGCGGGAGTAATCGGGCTGATGCACGACCGCGTCCTTGCAGTGGAAAACCCAGTGATAAGAGTTCGTCCCCTCGATCCGGACGCCAGTTTCGTCGCTGGCCACGACCTGAGCCGCACGAACGATGGCCTTGGCCTTTTCAGCCTCGATCTCGAACCGGGGATGCGAGCGGATGAACATATTCATCAACGCGCCCTCGCTGACGCCAAGCCCGAAAGCATCACGGAACAGGCCGCTCAGCCGCTCATAAGAGAGCGCCTGAAAGCCCTTGAGATAAATCGCCAAGGCGTGGATGCGTGGACCAAACGGCGTCGTCGTCGCGGCGGCCGGCGCCGGCGCTTTCGTCTCGATGCCGCAATGCGCGCACCGGCAGGCAAAGCGATGGTGGCGGATGACATAGGGTTTGACCGGCGGGATCTCGATCTCGTCGTATTCGCCGATCAATTCCCTCTGGGCCTGGGACCGGAAAGTTACCCCGCACTGCTCACAAACACCCGGCACATGGTCGCAGAATTCGTCGGGGTCATCGGCCAGCCGCCGAGTGTGCGGCTCATGCCCGAGCTTCGCTCCGCCGGGGCGTGAGCCCTCGCGCTTTTCCTTCTTGTCGGTGGAAGGCGGCTTGGACGAGGTGCGCG
>CAIZKE010000341.1 GCA_903933475.1 uncultured Alphaproteobacteria bacterium
AGCATCAGGTGGATGTAGTGGATCGGTGTCCAGACGAAGGTGAAGCCGGCGTAGAGCAGAACCCCGAAGACCACAGCGCCCATGACGGCCCGGGCCTCGACGTTGCGGAACATCAGGCCGACGATGAAGGCCGAGAGGATCGGCATGGACAGGAGTCCATTAAGCTGCTGGACCAGGTTGATGATCGAGACCGCGCCCATGTAGACGGGCACGAGGAGGATCGAGACGACCATGAAGCCCAGGGAAATCCGGGTGTTCAGCCGCCCGACGTCCGGCTTCGGGGCGATGAACTTCTCGTGCAGGTCGCACACATAGAGGGTCACCGAAGAGTTCAGGACCGAGGTGTAGCTGGTCAGGAGGGCAGCAGCCATGAAGGCGGCAAAGGCCCCGGACAGCCAGCCGGGCATGACCATGGCAACCACCTTGCCGTAGGTCGCGTCACCCGCCACCCCAAACAGCTTGTAGGCGGCCACGCCGGGCACGACGACGATGGCGGGAATGAAGATCAGGCGGATTACGGCGGCCGCCAACACGCCCCTCTGTCCCTCCCTAAGGCTGGGAGCGGCCATGGCCCTCTGGGTGATGGTCTGGTTGGTGCTCCAGTAGAACATCTGGATGAAGATCATTCCGGTCAGGAGGGTCGGCCAGGGAATAGGACTGTCAGGGCCGCCAATCATGCTCAGGCGCTCAGGCGGAATGCCCGAGAGATCGAAGTTGATGGCCTTCAGCGACAGGAAGACGACCAGGGCCGCCATCCCCAGTACCCCGACCCCTGCCAAGGTGTCGTAGACGGCCACGGCCCGGAGCCCACCGCCGATCGCATAGGCGGCGCCCAGGAACGCCATGGCCGCAGCAATGGCCAACAGGGGCACGTCGAGCCCGAACATGGTCTTCAGGAAGAGTGAGCCCGTGTAGAGCATGATCGGCAGGTAGATGAAGACGTTGCCCAGCAGGAACAGCACCGAGATCATCGCCCGGAGGTGCACGGAGCCGTACTTCCGCTCGAGCAGCTCCGTCGTGGTGGTGCAGTTGTTCCGGTAATAGATGGGCAGGAAGACCCAGCAGAGCATCATCAAGCCGGCGATGGCCGAGAGCTCCCACCAGGCCAGCAGCAACATCTGATTGCCGTTCATGCCCACCAGCTGGTCGGTGGACAGGTTGGTCAGGGTGATCGAGCCGGCGATGAAGGGCCAGCTCAGGTTGCCGCCCGCCAGGAAGTATTCCTGGTTGGAATTGGTCGAACGGCCGCCCATGCGAGCGACCTGCCAGCCTGTCAGGATGGCCATCAGGGCGGTGAGGCCGCCGAAGACGGCCCATTGGATCAGGTCCTGCTGCACGTTCCCCCCGGGTTGTGCGGAATGTCACCCTGGCCGCGCGCTGGCGGCGGCGGACCTGGATCAGGCGAGGCCCAGGGCCCGCTTCATGGCCTTGAGGTTGCCCCGGCAGAACTTCCCCATGGCCTCGGTCGCCGCCTCGAGCTGGGAAGGATCCTTCGGCTGGAACTTCACCCGAAGGACGATGGCGCAGGCGTCGCCGGCCCCAGGTTCCACGGACACGGTGGAGAAGTAGGCGTCCATGTCCGGCCGGTCGAGGGTGTAGGTGTAATGGTGCGGTCCGCCATCGGTCATGAGTTCGGAGACCGTCCTGCCACCCGGCATGGTCAGGGTGCGGACCTTGCCCTCGGGCGTCACCTCAGTGCTCTCGGCCTCCACCAGGGTCGCCCACTTGCGGATCCCCGAAAAGTCACCGATCACCGCCCAGACCGCATCGGCGGCGAGTGGAATGTCCTCGCGGACGGTCATTTCCTGCATGGTGGCCTCCCCCTGTTTCGCCGGACTGCAGCACATCCGGCTACGAACCGGAAGCGCGGAAAGCATGGAGCCGGTAAAGGCGGGCGCCTGGGGCGAC
>CAIZKE010000342.1 GCA_903933475.1 uncultured Alphaproteobacteria bacterium
ACTTTTCCTTCTGCTCAGGCGTGCCGACGCGCTCGAGCACTTCCATGTTGCCGGTGTCCGGCGCCGAGCAGTTCATCACCTCCGAGGCGAGCGGGACCTTGCCCAGCTCGACGGCGATGTAGGCGTAGTCGAGGTTGGAGAGGCCCTCGCCGGTATCGGCGTCGGGCAGGAAGAAGTTCCAGAGGCCTTCCTTCTTGGCCTGGTCCTTGGCCTTTTCCAGCACGTCGAGTTGGCCCGGCGCGAAGGTCCACCGGTCCGTGTGGCCCTCGCCCAGGGCCTGGAATTCCTTCTGCATGGGCACGACGGTCTCGGCGATGAAGCGCTTCACGTGCTCATAGAGCGGCGTCGCCTTCTCGCTCATCCGCAGGTCATTCATGTCGTCGTGCGGGCTGAAGCCGAAGGTCAGGGGGCCCGTGGAGGGAGGGATCGGGGCGTTCATCGGGTGAATCCTTCGCGAGTGCCGGCACTGTCCGCCGAGGTCTGCGGTATTAAGGCCACGGCGCGCGGTCCTGACAAGCCCGTCCCTTGCGTCACCTGCGCCGCAAGGAAGTCCAGGGTCCGCCGGGTGGTCTCGTCCCCGAGGCCGCCAAAGCCGTAGTTGAGGCTGTTGTGGCTCTCGCCCTCGGCGGCGTGCACCTCGACCTCGCCGCCGGCGGCGCGGAGGGCCCCGGCCAGGGCCTCGGCCTGGCCCGGCGTCTCGGGATTGCCGGCCACGACGTGCAGGATCATCGGGGGCGGGCGGCGCCCGGGCGCGGCGTGGCTGACGGGGGACATGGCTGTCCAGCCCGTGCGATCGGGGCCGAAGACCCGGGCGTAGACGGGGTCGCCCGTCTCGCGGACATGCCGGGCGATGTCGAGGCCATAGGCGTCCAGGAGCACCCCGGCCCGCACCACCTCGGGCGGGACGCCCGCCTGGGCCAGGTAGGATTCGTCCAGGGCGACCAGGGCCGCCAGGTGGGCGCCTGCGGAATGGCCCATCAGGATGATGCGGTCGGGGTCGAGCCCGCACCCCTTGGCTTCCCCTCTCAGGAAGGCGACGGCCTGGGCGATATCCTGGGCGGCCGCCTGCGGCGGGCCATGCCGGAGCAGGCGGTAGTTCACCGTGGCGTAGGCGAAGCCGGCGGCCCGGAAGGCCCGGGCTTGTCCCGGCGTGCCCGCGTACTTGCCGCCGTGCATCCAGGTCCCGCCGTGGACAAAGACCACCAGGGCCGCGGGAAGGGGGCTCGCCCCCGGCCAGAGGTCCAGGCTCAGGGCGTCTGCGGGGACGCCGGCCCCCGGTATGGCATAGGCCAGGTCCCGCACGGGACGGTCCTCTCCGGGCGCGATCCCGGCGCAGGCCCCGGCGGCGGCGGCCGGAGTCCCCGCCGCCAGAAGGCCAGCCGCGAGCAGGGCGCCCAGCCCGCGGCGAACCGGAGGTTGCGCCGGTCGGCCTGCAGCGTGCAGGATCACAGATGACGCGCCCGTCTTCATGAACGGAACCATGCCCATGCGCCTGACCCGCCGCAAGCTTCTCGCCGCCGCTGCCGCTTCGCCCGTCCTCGCCGCCGGTCTCCCGGGAGGGGCCTTCGCCGCCGCCCCGGCCCTGCCTCTCGCGGATCCCCGCACCGCCGGCTTCGACCCGGCCCGGCTGAAGGCCCTGTCCGACGACCTGCAGGCCCTGGTGGACGGGGGGCAGCTGGCGGGCGTGACCACCCTGGCCGCGCGGAAGGGGAAGGTGATCCATTTCGAGACCCGTGGCCTCGCCGACGTCGAGACCGGTGCCCCGGCCCGGCCCGACACCATCTGGCGCATCGCCTCCATGACCAAGCCTGTGGTCGGGGTCGCCATGATGCAGCTCTGGGAGAAGGGGCTCTGGAAGCTGGACGATCCCGTCGCCCGCCACATTCCCGAGTTCGCGGGCCTGAAGGTGAAGGCGCCGGACGGGAGCCTCGTCCCCCAGGCCTCGCCCATGACCATGGCCCAGCTGATGAGCCACACCGCCGGCTTCGATGTCAGCGCCGGGTACGCCCAGGCGGGACTCCGGTCCGGCGACCTGAAGGAGATGATCCGCCGGCTCGCCGCCCTGCCCCTGGCTGCCCAGCCGGGAACGGACTGGCGGTACGGCCCCAGCGTCGACATCCAGGGCCATGTGGTCGAGCGGCTGTCAGGCGAACGCCTCGACGACTACCTGCGCCGTCACATCTTTGATCCCCTCAAGATGCCGGACACCGGGTTCCATGTCTCGCCGGAGAAGGCGCCCCGGGTGGCCAGGATCCATACCTACCGGGACGGCCGCATCGTCGCCGGCCCAGCCCAGGTGGTCCCGGTGGCCCCGCCCGTCTTCCTGTCCGGAGGCGGCGGCCTGCTCTCCACCGCCTCGGACTATTTCCGCTTTGCCCAGGCCCTGCTGGACGACGGCGCCCTGGACGGCGCCCGGGTCCTGAAGCCCGACACGGTCAAGCTCATGCGCCGCAACCTGCTGGCGCCGGGCGTGGCGGTGGACCTCTACGGACCGGCCCAGCCGGGCGTCGGGTTCGGCCTCGACTTCGCGGTCATCCAGGATCCCGCTGCCGCCCGTGCGCCGCAGGGCCGCGAGACCTTCTACTGGGGCGGGGCCTTCGGCACCTGGTTCTGGATCGATCCCACCAAAGACATCGTCTTCGTGGGCATGATCCAGAACCTCAACGGGAGCGTCCCGGGCGCCGGTACGCCCAATGTCCGCGAGATCACGCCCCGGCGCCTCTACGCCGCCCTCGGGACCTGAGCCGGATGACATCCACCGCCCTGCCCCGGCGCGGCCTGCTGGCCGCCGGGCTCGCCCTGGCCCTGGCCCCGGGCGTCTCCCGCGCGGCCCCCGGTCGGATGGTGGGATTTCTCTCGGATTTCGACGAGATCGACGACGCCGCCGCCATCTGCCGGGCGGTCATCCTGTCCCTCGCCCCGGCCGCCCGCCTCCTCGACATCAGCCACCGGGTCCCGCCCTACGATATCGCCGCCGGTGCCCGGCTGCTGGCCGGCTCTGCGCCCTGGCTGGCGGCGGACGCGGTCATCATGGGGGTGGTCGACCCCGGGGTCGGGTCCCGGCGCCGGGCCATCGTCGCCCGCACCCGGCGCGGACAGAGCCTGGTCCTGCCGGACAACGGCCTGATCACCCTCCTGGATGCCACGGACCCGGTCGTCGCCGCCCGGGAGATCACCGCGGAGTCCTGGATGATCGGTGCGCGGCGGTCCTCGACCTTCCATGGCCGGGACATCTTCTCCCCTGTCGCCGGGCGTCTCGCCCGGGGCGACGACTGGACCGGGGTAGGTCCCGGGATCGATCCCAAGTCCCTCGTGAGGCTGGACCTTTCGCCGCCCAGGGTCGGCCTGGAGGGCGCGCGCGCCCACGCCATCGGGACCGACGGTCCCTATGGAAACCTGATCCTTGACCTCTCGGCCGAGGCCTTCGCCGGCCTGGGCTGGAGGATCGGGGACGTCGTTCCCCTGACCGTCGCCGGCCGGCCCGAGCCCGCCCCCTATGTGCGCACCTTCAGCGACGTGCCCGAGGGTGCGGTCCTGCTGTATCCCGACTCCCGGGGCCGCATGAGCCTGGCCCTGAACCTGGGGAACTACGCCGCGGCCCGCGGGGTCGCCCCCGGGGCCGAGGTCTTCATCCCCCGCCGCGGGAACTGAGGTCAGAGCCAGCCCGCAGTCTGGATGACCATCCAGACGCCGATGATCAGGAAGAGCCCCGCCGCGATGCGCCGGACAAGGGTCAGGGACACCCGTTTCAGGATCTCGTGGCCCAGGAAGACGACGGGGACATTCGCCAGCATCATGCCCAGGGTCGTGCCCAGGGTGACGAGCAGGGCCGAGTGGAACTTTGCCCCCAGGGCGACGGTGGCCAGCTGGGTTTTGTCGCCCATCTCGACGATGAAGAAGGCCACGGTGGTGGTCAGGAAGGCGCCCATCTTCGCGGGTGCCCTCAGGGGCTCGTCCGCATCGAGCTTGTCAGGGACCAGGGTCCAGGCGGCCATGGCGATGAAGGACAGGGCGATGGCGTAGCGGAAGAGGTCGCCCTGCAGGAAGACGGCCGCCTGTGCCCCGACAAGGGCCGCCAGGAAGTGGTTGGCCAGTGTGGCGACGAGGATGCCCCCGACGACAGGGAAGGGTTGGACGAAGCGTGCGGCCAGGACGATGGCCAGCAGCTGGGTCTTGTCGCCAATCTCGGCGAGGGTGACGACGGCGGTCGAGGTGAGGAGCGATTCCAAGGGTCGGTTCCGGGTCGGGCGGCGCGAAATCCAATGGTCGCAACAGCCCCCGCCCGACAGAACGGGGCTGCAGCGCCATCGGTCTCGCCCGAACCGCCGTCCCGGAAGGACGGTTCGTTCTCCCTGCGCCATGACCATGCCGGCCAAGTGTGTTGACGCAAGGTCCCGCCGGGGCTGGCGGAGGGCTACTCCCCTTTGACAATCCCCGGGTACTCCCACCGCCAACAGGGGGCAAGGGCTGACGTCGCGTGATCTTGC
>CAIZKE010000343.1 GCA_903933475.1 uncultured Alphaproteobacteria bacterium
AGGCTACGTCGCCGAAGCCCGCTCACAGGCGGGAACGGACCTGTTGCCACCCGGCGTCCAGGCTGGCTGGGCCTTTCGGTTCCCAGCCCAGGCGGCGGCGGCGATGGCCGACCTCGATCCCCGCGAGTCGATACAGGTGGAGTTCCAGTTCGGGTCGGGGTCGACCCGGAGGATCTATGTCGAGGTAGGCGACTTTGCCGCCGGCCGGGCCTTTCTTGCGGCGCGTCCGGGCTGACGCCATTCAGGTCAGGTCGAGTTCGGGCTGGACCTGGTCGCGGACAACGATAGGAAGCCGCAGCCCTACGCGGGTTCCCTGGCCCTGGCGGCTGCGGAGGGTCATCTCTCCCCCGTGGAGGTCACACAGGGCCTTGACCAGGCTAAGGCCAAGCCCCGCCCCTGCCGCCTTCTGGTCGGGAGAGCCTGCCTGTTCGAAAGGCCGTCCAAGCCGGGCAAGATCGGCTTCGGACACGCCACAACCCGTGTCTTCCACGACCAGCACGAGGTCCTCGCCCTCCCTCGCCAGCCCAAAGGCCACGCGCCCCCCCGGCGGTGTGGCCTTGATGGCGTTGGAAATGAGGTTGAGCGACATCTGCTTGAGGGCCCGCCGGTCGGCGCGCACCTCGATCCGCTCGCGCAGGTCAGGGGCAACGAACTCCAGGCCGGCCCGCTCCACCTGCCCGCGGACCAGCCGGACGACGGCAGACGCCGCTTCTCGCACGTCGAAGACCTCGAGGTTCAGATCGAACCGCTCGGCTTCAACGCGGGCCATGTCGAGGACATCGCTGATCAGCTCCAGCAGGAGTTCGCCGGACTCGTGAATGAGGTCTGCATAGCCCCGGTACCGGTCTGGCAAGGGCCCGAGAACACCCTGGCGCATGGTGTCCGCGAACCCCATGATCGCGTTCAGCGGCGTCCGCAGTTCATGCGAGAGGTTGGCCAGAAAACGCGACTTACCGGCGCTGCGGGCCTCGGCGTCGCGCAGCGCCCTCACCAGTGCCTGCTCGCGTTCCAGCCCGGCGCGCAGATCGGAAAGCCGGCCGGCCAGACCCTGTCCGGGTTGGGCTGCAAGATCGCACTGCAGCCATGGCGAATTCCCTGGGCCCACCGACAGGCAAAGGCTCGCAACGCCTTCTCGACGGGCAAGGTCGCAGGCCGCTTCCAGGGCAATGACTTGCGACTGGGGGAAGCCAAAGGTCAGCGGGCGCCCCGGCCGCAGGTCCGGCGCATCGGCGAAGCCTGCGCCCCATATCCGGTCGACATGACCCTCGGCGTCCAGACGGAAGAGGAGTCCGGGGAGTTGGTCGCAGAGGTCGCCAGCATCATCGGCACCTTGATGGCCGTCTCGGGAGAGCTGACGCGCATCAGCCTCCGCAGATACGGCTCCAGGGACGCGAATCGCTCGCCGGATTGCAGACATGGGGACAGGCTAGACCCGCCGTCGACCGGCCGGGAGTCAAAGCCCCGGATTGCTGGTGGATAACCTTCAGGTCTCGGGGCCCCGTCGACCTTGCGCCCCGCGCCGCCGCGACCCAGAGCCCAGATAGATAGATCCTGTTTCGATCCGATAACCGGTTCCCACTTATCGGAACAGGATCTAGACCCGCGTCTGATCCCTTCCCGGCCCTTCCCGGGGCAACCAAAGGAGCTCGCCCCGTGCCGAATTCGGCTTTGATCGATGCGCGTCTCGACGAGATGGCCGAGACCTTCGAACTCCTGGGCGACTGGGAGGAACGCTACCGGCATGTCATCGACCTGGGCCGGGGCCTCGCGCCCCTCACGGATTCAGAGCGCTGCGAGGAAAACCGGGTCAGGGGCTGCGCAAGCCAGGTCTGGCTGGTGACGGAGTCGGCCCCGGAAGGCGCCCTGACCTTCCGGGGAGACTCTGACGCCCATATCGTCAGGGGACTCATCGCCATACTGCTCCACCTCGTCTCCGGGCGCTCGGCAGCGGAGATTGCGGGGTTCGACGCCGCAGCGGCGCTCAACCGTCTCGGCCTTGCGGGGCACCTGTCCTCGCAAAGGACGAGCGGCCTCGCCGCCATGGCAGAGCGGATGCGCAAGGATGCCCTGTCCGGGATTTCCCAGGCCTGAGGCCACGCCCGCTTCAGGCGGCGCGAATTCCGGAAAAGCGGTTGGCCACCCTGTCGCCGCCCAGCAGGGCGTCGTAGCCGAGGATCATGTCCACGTCCTGGCCGTTGGACGCCAGGGGCAGACGCATCCAGAGGACGGAGAGATGGGCCGCGCCGCGCCACCCCAGGGAGTGGACCCCGATGGCAGGTCGCCGGTCGACCACGATTCCGGAAAGCTCCCGACGCCAGTATTCCGCTGCAGAGCCAACATAGACCTCGCCGAGGCTGCGCCCGGTCACCTCGGTGCCGAACACGCGATAGAGGCCCGTCCCGGCCAGGCGGAAGCTGAAGCGATCGTCAGTGCGCACGTCGGTGAGGCTGAGCATGGGCAGGAAAGACTTCATTTCCGAAGGGCGCAGATCTGCCCGGGCCGGCAGCTTCCCCTGCATTCCCAGTCCCGCCCAGTAGGCGTAAAGCGCTTCTTGCGCGCCCTCCGCCTGAGCGGTCGCGCCGAGTTCCGACACCATCTTCAGAGTCCCCAACAACCCCTTGGATTCATAATAAATCGTTTATCGCCTGATGCGCGAATCACGGGCAAGCGAATTTTGGTTAACGGCGCGTATTGGATGGGGACCGAACATGAAAACACCCGACCGCACAGGCGGCCGGGCGTCTCGGTAGTCTCGGTAGTCTGAGCGTCTTCGGCTCAGGCTTTTCCGCGCCGGCGGGGTGCCTGGCGGCCGCCCTGTCCCAGACCCATCTGCTTGGCGAGGTCGGACCGCGCCTTGGCGTAGTTCGGAGCCACCATCGGATAGTCCTTGGGCAGACCCCACTTGGCCCGGTATTCCTCGGGGCTCATGTTGTACTTGGTCCGCAGGTGGCGCTTCAGCGACTTGAACTTGCGACCATCCTCAAGGCAGATGATGAAATCAGGGGTAATGGAGCGTCGGATCGGTACAGCCGGATCCCGCGGAGCCGCCTCAACGACCTCAGCGCCGCCGCTCACGCCCGCCAGGGCCCGATGCACGCTCTGGATCAGGGCGGGGAGTTCAGCCGCTGAAACCGTGTTGTTCCCGACATAGGCGGAGACAATATCCGCCGTCATCTCGATGACTTCGTTCTTTTCGTCCATATCTTACATCCACTTAAAAAACTGAAACATGCGCCGCGGAGATCAACGCCAAAAATTGAGATAGCGACGTATCTCCGGCTCCACAAGAATTAAGCGACCGGAATTGACGGGAATTTGCCGATGGCGATTTGAAATCGACTGAATTCACCCGCCAACAGGCCACCGAAGGCGGCGCCGTCCAAACAACGACAGACCCGCTCCCTCATCGAAACTTAGGGGCACTCCAGTGTTCCCAGATATCCGGCAGGTCCGTGGAGACCCTATCTGGATACCGGGGAAGGCGTTTTTCGAGGAAGGATGTTACCCCCTCCTTGGCGTCCGGCATGGCGCCACGGGCCTGGATGCCGCGGCTATCGGCCATGTGCGCCTCCATCGGGTGGCTGGCCCCGGCCATGCGCCAGATCAGCTGGCGGGTCAGGGCGATTGAGACGGGCGCCGTGTTGTCGGCGATCTCGCGCGCCAGGGCTCGGGCGGCGGGCAGAAGGTCCTCCGGGGCGTGAAGGGAGCGGACCAGACCCTTCTCGAGGGCCTCCTGGGCCGGGAAGACGCGGCCCGAATAGCACCACTCCAGGGCGGTCTGGATTCCTACAAGCCGGGGCAGGAACCAGGACGAACAGGCCTCGGGATTGATCCCCCGGCGGGCGAAGACAAAGCCATAGCGAGCGTCGGTGGACGCCATCCGGATGTCCATGGCCAGTTGCATGGTCACGCCGACGCCGACGGCAGCGCCGTTCACGGCGGCGATCACGGGCTTCAGGCTGTCGTAAATGCGAAGGGTCAGGAGGCCTCCGCCGTCCCTCTGGACGCCGTCGAGGGTGCGGGCTTCCTTGTCCTCGCCGCCACGCGTCGAATAGTCGAAGGTCGCCGCCCCGGCGGAGAGGTCGGCACCGGCGCAGAAGGCCCTGCCCGCGCCCGTGACGATCACCACCCGGACGCTGTCGTCAGCGTCGGTTCGGTCGAAGGCCGCGATCATCTCCTGCATCATCAGGGTGTTGAAGGCGTTCAGCTTGTCCGGCCGGTTGAGGGTCAGGGTGGCGATGCCGTCCTCGACTTCCAGGCGGATCGTCTCGAAGTTTGACATGGTCTTAGGTCTCCGTGGCGTTTCCGGCACATCGGTCGGCCTTGACGGACCTTCCGTCAAGACCCGCATATGCATACCGAAAGCCGGAGAGCGGCGGCCCGCAGACGGGCGAAGACCCAGGAGGATGACCATGCACCCCGCAACCCACGCCCGGACCCAGCCGGATCGCGCCGCCTACATCATGGGCGCCACGGGGGAGACCGTCACCTATGGAGAGCTCAACGACCGCTCGAACCAGGGTGCCCAGCTCTTCAGGTCCCTGGGCCTGAAAACCGGCGACGTCATCGCCCTGATGCTCGACAACCATCCCCGCTATTTCGAGATCGCCTGGGCGGCCCAGCGCTCCGGCCTCTATTTCACCTGCATCTCGTCCAAGCTGTCCGCCGGCGAAATCGAGTACATCATGCAGGACTGCGAGGCGAAGGTGCTGATCACCTCCGCAGGTGTGGGTCCGGTCATCGATGAACTGCCGCCCCTCCTGCCCGGCGTGCAGCTCTACATGGTGGGCGAGTCCAGGCCGCCTTACGAGAGCTTCGAGGCCGCCCGGGCCGCCATGCCCGCCACCCCCATCGCTGATGAGACCGCGGGCGCGGACATGCTCTACTCCTCGGGTACGACAGGGCGGCCCAAGGGCATCAAGCCGCCCCTCACCGGTGCGGCCATTGATGAGCAGAACTCCCTGGCCATGATGGCCCAGGGCCTGTTCGGCTTCCGGCCAGACAGCATCTACATCTCGCCAGCTCCGCTGTATCACGCCGCGCCCCTGCGCTGGTGCATGGCAATCCACCGCATGGGCGGCACCGTCGTGGTCATGGAGAAGTTCGACCCCGAGACCGCCCTATCCCTGATCGAGCGCTACCGGATCGACGTCGGCCAGTGGGTCCCGACCCACTTCGTGCGGATGCTCAAGCTTCCGGCAGAGGTACGGGCGAAATACGACGTCTCCTCTATCCGCTCGGCGGTCCACGCCGCCGCCCCCTGCCCCATCCCGGTCAAGGAACAGATGATCGACTGGTGGGGCAAGGTGGTCCACGAGTACTATGCCGGCTCCGAGGGCAACGGCTTCTGCTATGTCGGGCCGGAGGATTGGCTGGCCCACAAGGGCACGGTGGGCCGTGCGGTCCTGGGCGAGGTCAGGATCGTCGGCGACGACGGCGAGGAGGTCCCGCTGCGCACCGAGGGCACCGTCTACTTCGCCGGAGGCGCGCCCCTCGCCTACCACAACGCCCCCGACAAGGTGGCCGAGAACACCAACAAGCACGGCTGGACCACCCTGGGCGACGTCGGCTGGGTGGACGAGGAGGGCTTCCTCTACCTCACCGACCGCAAGAGCTTCATGATCATCTCCGGCGGCGTGAACATCTACCCGCAGGAACTCGAGAACCTGTTGATCACCCACCCGAAGATCACCGACGCCGCCGTGGTGGGCGCGCCCCACGAGGAGATGGGCGAGCAGGTGGCGGCGATGATCCAGCCGGCAGACTGGGCCGACGCCAATGACGCCTTCCGCGCCGAGATCGCCGAGTTCTGCCGGGCCAATATCAGCCACGTGAAGTGCCCGCGGATCATCGACTTCATGCCGGAATTGCCCCGGCACCCGACGGGCAAGCTCTACAAGCGCCTGATCCGCGACGCCTACTGGGGCAAGGAAGGCTCGAAGATCGTCTGACGCCCCGGGGCGCAGGGGGTCAGCTGAGTCGCCGCAGACCCCCTCACCGGGCTTCGCCCGGAGCTCCCCCTTGGGGGAGCAATTAGCTCTCTAATTCCTCCCCATCAGGGGGAGGTGGCCCGGGGCAAGGCCCCGGGACGGAGGGGGTCAACGGAAGCGCCGAAAGCTCGCTTCTAGTAAGCCCTGCCGATCAGGATCTCCTCGACCCCGGGCCGCCCCGTGAACAGGCACGGGCCGAAGGTCGCCGGCTGGTCCATGGGGGCGTTGCGCAGGGTCAGGCGCAGGGCCTTCAGCTTCTGCTCGATGGCCTCGAGCTCATCTCCGGTGGGCCGCGCCCAGGGCGCGCGGACCCAGCCACGGAAGGCGGTCGCCTCCTCTTCATCGGCGACGGCGGCCCCAAAGAAGGCGGCCATGTCAGCGAAGTTGGTGATGTCGGTCCGGATGTTGGACTCGAGCCGCGCCTTGGCCTCGTCGTAGAGCCCCTGCTGGATCTCGGCGAGCAGGGCCGGCAGGCCGGCCAGGAAGTCCTCGCGGGACAGGGACTGGCTGGCGACCTTGTCGCCATCGCGCAGCCGGTCCCGGCGCATGAAGCTGATGGTCCCACCAGCCACGTCGCGGGGCCCTAGCTCGATGATCACTGGCGCGCCGCGGCGCACCCAGTTCCAGCGCTTCTCGGCCGACTTCTGGGCCTTGGTGTCGAGGAGGGCGCGGACGGGCTCGCCCAGGGCTGTGACCTGGCCCAGGGCCTTCACCAGGGCCTCGCCGGCCGCCAGGACCTCGGCGTCCTCTGGCTTGTCCCTCAGCATGGGCACGATCACCACCTGGCGGGGGGCGATGGCCGGGGGCAGGCGCAGGCCGTCGTCGTCGCCATGGGTCATGATCACCCCGCCGATCAGCCGGGTGGAGACCCCCCAGCTGGTGGTGTGGCAGTGGACCAGCTCGCCCGCCGTGTTCTGGAAGCGGATGTTCTGGGCCTCCGCGAAGTGGGTTCCCAGGTCATGCGAGGTGCCCGCCTGCAGGGCCTTGCCGTCCTGCATCATGGCCTCGATAGAGAAGGTCTTGTCCGCGCCTGGAAAGCGCTCGTTCTCGGGCTTCTCACCGGCGACCACGGGCATGGCCAGGACAGTCTCGGAGAACTCCCGATAGACCTCCAGCATCTTCAGGGTCTCTTCCCGGCCCTCCTCGGCCGTGGCGTGGGCGGTGTGACCCTCCTGCCAGAGGAATTCCGAAGTGCGCAGGAACAGGCGCGTGCGCATCTCCCAGCGCACGACATTGGCCCACTGGTTGATCAGGACCGGCAGGTCCCGGTGGCTCTTGATCCAGCGCGAGAAGGCATCGCCGATGATAGTCTCAGAGGTCGGGCGGACGACCAGAGGCTCCTCCAGCCGGGCGTCCGGGTCGGGCACCAGCTTGCCCTCCACCTGCTTCAGCCGGTGGTGGGTGACCACCGCCATCTCCTTGGCGAAGCCTTCGACGTGCTGGGCCTCCTTGGCAAAGAAGGACAGGGGAATGAAGAGGGGGAAATAGCAGTTCTCGTGGCCGGTCTCCTTGATCCGCCGGTCGAGGGTCTGCTGGATTCGCTCCCAGACGCCGTAGCCCCACGGCTTGATGATCATGGCACCGCGGGTCGGCGAGACCTCGGCGAGGTCGGCCTCTCGGACGACAGCCTGATACCAGTCGGGGAAGGTGGACGTGTTGCCGGTCATGCGGCTGACGCTGAGCGCGCGTTGCATCGGGGGCCTCCTGCAGGGCGACCTTCCTTACGGCGGACCCGGCCTGGGGGCAAAGCCCGCTTGCACGGTCGGCGGCGGATGCTATCGCTAGCGGCGCGATTGCAACAATAGAGGGAGTGCTCCATGAACCCCGTGGAATTCAAGGACCTGCCCGGTCTTGTCGGCCAGGAAGTCGGCGTCTCGGACTGGGTGGAGATCAGCCAGGAGCGGGTCAATCAGTTCGCCGAGGCCACCGGTGACCACCAGTGGATCCACGTGGACGTCGAGCGCGCTACCCGCGAGATGGGCGGCCCCATCGCCCATGGCTACCTGACCCTCTCCCTGATCCCCTTCCTGGGCGCCGGCATGCTGCCGGTCAAGGGCGTCAGCCGCGGCATCAACTACGGCTCCGACAAGGTCCGCTTCATCAACATGGTCCGGGTCGGCAAGCGCGTGCGCATGCGCCAGAAGCTGATCGGCGTCGAGGCCAAGGGTGGTGGCATGCAGATCCGTAACGAATGCACCATCGAGATCGAGGGCGAGACCAAGCCAGCCTGCGTGGCCGAGACCATCTCGGTCCTGTACGCGGGCTGAGCCCCATCGGCCGGGGCGGCTCTGCGCCGCTCCGGTACCCCTTCCTGGCGGCGGGAGGCCTGACGTGAACCGGAGAGTCTGGCTGACGGGCGCCGCCGCCCTGGCGCTGTCCACTTCCGCCAGGGCCCAGCCAGGGACACCCCGCCGCATGGCTTACGACACGCCGCCCAGGCCGCCCTCGCCCCGACGCGAGACGCAGACAATCGTCCAGCTCGGCCGCACCCGGACCGACGACTACGCCTGGATGAAGGACGAGGACTGGCAGAAAGTCCTGAGAGACCCGTCCGTCCTGAAGCCCGAGATCCGCGCGCACCTCGAAGCCGAGAACGCCTACACCCGGGCGGTCCTGGCCCCGACGGAGGGGCTTCAGGACACCCTCTTCAGGGAAATGAAGGGGCGGATCCGCGAGGACGACGCCTCGGCGCCTGAGCCCGCCGGCCCCTTCGTCTATTTCACCCGCTACGCCACCGGTGCCCAGCACCCGGCGCACGTCCGTCGCCAACGGAGCGACGGGGCCGAGGAGGTCCTGCTGGACGAGGAGGCCGAGGCCAAGGGCAAGGCCTTCTTCAGCGTGGGTGCCGCCGGCCATTCATCCGACCACCGGCTCTTCGCCTGGGCGGCGGATGAACAGGGCTCGGAGGTCTACCGGATCTTCATCCGCGACCTGGCCACCGGCCAGGTCCTGCCCTCGCCGGTCGAGAGCTCGACGGGTGACTTCACCTTCTCGCCGGACAGCGCCTGGCTCTTCTGGACCTGGCGGGACGACAATGGCCGCCCGGCGCGGATCTACCGCCGTCCCGTCCGCGGGACCGCCGCCGACGATGTCCTCGTCTACACCGAGGCCGACGAGGGCTTCTTCATCGGGGTCCACCGCAGCGCCTCGGACCGCTTCATCCTGATCGCCTGCGGCAACCAGGAGACCAGTGAGGTCCTGCTCATCCCGGCGGACCGACCCACCGCCGCGCCGTTTCCCCTGGAGCCTCGCCGCGACGGCGTCCTCTACGACGTCGAGCACTGGAACGACCGCTTCATCATCCGGACCAACGCCGACGGTGCCGTGGACTTCAAGCTGGTCTCCGCGCCGGAGACCTCGCCAGGCCGCGCCAGTTGGAAAGACTTCATCGCCCATCGCCCGGGGGTCCTCATCGAGGGGACCCTGGCCTTCCGCCGCTGGCTGGTGCGGCTGGAGAAGGCCGATGCCCTGAACCGGATCGTCATCCGGGGCGAGGACGGGGTCGAGCACGCCATCGCCTTCGACGAGCCAGCCTTCGCCCTCGATCTCGATCCGGGGCTTGAGTACGACACCGACGCCCTGCGCTTCGTCTACAACTCCATGACCACGCCCCGGAGTTGGGTCGACTACGACATGACGAAGCGGACCCGGACGGTGGTGAAGACCCAGGACATCCCCTCCGGTCACGATCCCTCGCGCTATGAGACCCGCCGCCTGAACGCCCGGGCGGCGGACGGGACCGAGGTCCCGGTCTTCGTCCTGATGCGCAAGGGCCAGAAGCTCGACGGCTCGGCACCCCTCTTCCTCTATGGCTATGGCAGCTACGGGATTTCCCAGGAGGCCAGTTTCTCGATCCGGGCCCTCAGCCTGGTGGACCGGGGCTGGATCTGGGCCCGGGCCTGCGTGCGCGGGGGCTCGGAGAAGGGCCGGGGCTGGTTCCTGGACGGGCGCCGCGAGCGCAAGATGAACTCGTTTACCGACTTCATCGCCTGCGCCGAGCACCTCCAGGGGCAGGGCTATGGTCGGCCGGCCAATACCGTGGCCTGTGGCGGCTCAGCCGGCGGACTTCTCATGGGTGCCGTCGCCAACCTGCGCCCGGACCTGGTCTGCGGGATCATCGCCGCCGTACCCTTCGTGGACGTGCTCAACACCATGAGCGATGCCTCCCTGCCCCTGACCCCCCCCGAATGGCCGGAGTGGGGGAACCCCCTGACCGACCCTGAGGCCTACGACCAGATCGCCGCCTACAGCCCCTACGACAACGTCGCGCCCCGCCCCTATCCCGCCATCCTGGCGACAGGGGGCCTGTCGGATCCCCGGGTCACCTACTGGGAGCCCGCCAAGTGGGTGGCGCGTCTGCGTCCGGCTTCAACGCGCGGGCGACCTGTCCTGCTGAAGATGAACATGGAGGCGGGCCACGCCGGCGCCGCGGGCCGGTTCGACGACCTGAAGGAAACGACCGTCGAGTACGCCTTCGCCCTCTGGGCCGTGGGCGAGAGCGCTGCAGGGCCATGACCGTCCCCGAGGCCCTCCTCCGAGACATCCAGCAGGCCCTGGGGCGCAGGGACGGGGCCGCCGCCGTGCGCCTTATCGACGAGGCCCTGGGCCAGGCCCCGGGCGATATCGACCTGCGGCTCCAGAAGGCCATGGCCCTGCGCCTGCAGGGAGACCTGAAGGGTGCGCTGGCCGCCCTCGACGCCGCCCTCGACCTCGAGCCCTACCACTTCGTCGCCCTCCTCTCGAAGGCAGCGGTGGTTGAACGGCTCTCGGGCCCGCGCAAGGCCTGGCAGATCTACCGCAACGCCCTGAAGATCCTGCCCGATCCCCTGCCCTCCACCCTGCAGCCGGCGGTCGACCGCGCCCGGCAGGTGGTGGAGGAGACCACCGACGCCCTCGCCGCCTTCCTGGCGGACCGGGCTGCGCCCGCCCGCGCGCGTATGGACCGGACGGCGGGCGCGCGGTTCGACGAGGGGCTCCAGATCTATGCCGGCCGGACGCGCCCCTATCCCTCGGAAGGCATACTGCTGACCTATCCCCGCCTGCCGGCAATCCCCTTCTTCGATCGGGAGCTGTTTCCCTGGCTCCCCGAACTGGAGGCCGCCACCGATATGATCCGGGGCGAGCTCGAGGGGGTGCTGGCCACCATGGAGGCCGACTTCGCCCCCTACATCAACGTGCCGGCCGGCGCGCCGGTGAACCAGTGGGGGGCGCTGAACCAGTCACGGCTCTGGAGCTCCCTCTTCCTGTGGAAGGACGGCGAGCGCCAGGAAGAGCCCTGCCGCCGGTGCCCGGGGACGGCGGCCCTGCTCGACACCCTGCCCCTGGCCCGCCAGCCGGGCTTTGCGCCGACCGTGATCTTCTCGGCCCTTGAGGCCCGGACCCGGATCCCGGCGCACACCGGATCGACCAATACCCGGCTCCTGGTGCACCTGCCCCTGATCCTGCCCGGGCCAGCCCGATTCCGGGTCGGCAACGAGACCCGGAACTGGCGGATGGGCGAGGCCTGGGCCTTTGACGACACCATCGACCACGAGGCCTGGAACGACGCTGACGCCCTTCGCGTGATCATGATCCTCGACATCTGGAATCCTCTGATTACCGAGGACGAGCGCGAAGCTGTCACGGCCTTGCTGAACGCCCGCAACGCCTTCTTCTCTGTCTGACGCGCGCCCGGAGACACCTGCCATGTCCGACACGACCCTAAGGAAGGCGGTAGCCCTTCTGGAGTCCGGAGACCCCGCCAGCGCCGTCCGCCTGACCGAGATCCTGGTGGGTCAGGCCCGGCCGAACCACCTCGCCCTGGCCACCCGGGCCCGGGCGCTGAAGCTGCTGCACAGGCCCCTGGAGGCCCTGGAGCTGAGCCGCCGGGCGGTCGACCTCTATCCGGACAGCCCCGTGTCCTGGCACAACCTGGCCGCCGCCCTCGACGACCTCGGCCGCCATGACGATGCGCGCACCGCCATAGACCGGGGCATGGCCCTGGGGCTGGACGGAGCGGAGTCCTGGGGGGTCCGCGCCCGGGTCCTGATGGCCTGCGGTGATCACGCCGGGGCGGAAGCCGCCTATGTCGAGGCTCGCAGGCGCGCCCTTGCCGACCCCCGCCTGACCGCCGAATACGCCAACTATGTCTGGATGCTGCGGGGGGACGCCCGGCTCGGCCTCTCGGCCATGGACACCTGCTTCAACGCCGGCGGCGACCCGGGGGCCTGTCTCCTGACCAAGGTCGACATCCTGAAGGCGGCGGGACACCCCGGCGAGGCCGACGCCCTGCTGGTCCAGGCGGCGGACGCCCTGGACCGGGACGTCAATGTCCAGCTGGCGGCGGCCCATGCGGCGATCCTGGCGGGCGACCTCTCCACGGCACAGGCCCGGCTGGATGCCGCCAGGGCGGTGTCCCCGCGCAGCGGTGCCGTGCTGAACCAGTCCGCCATCCTGCACCTGGCGGCAGGGCGACCGGAGGCCGCGCTGGCCGCCGCCCGCGAAGGGCTCGCCAGGTCACCCTATGACCAGTCCCTGCTGGGCTGGGCCGCCACCGCCGCCCGGGCCTGTGGGGATCCCCTCTCGGCCGTCCTGAACGACCATGAGGGCCTGGTCCGCGCCCAGACCCTTGAGACACCTGCCGGCTGGACGGACCTGAAGGCCTTCCTGGCCGACCTCGCCTCGGCCCTGAGAGCCCTTCACGTCTACGAGCATCAGCCGATCAACCAGTCGGTGCGCGGCGGTCTGCAGACCCTGCAGAACCTCAGCGGATCGCCAGACCCGGTGATCGCCGCCCTCTTCGAGGCCCTCGACGCTCCCATCCGGAACTACATGTCCGGCCTGGGCCCCGGAGACGATCCGCACCGGGCGCGGGTCACGGGGGATTACAGGATCCAGGGTGCCTGGTCCGTCCGGCTCAAGCCCGGCGGATTCCACACCGACCACTTCCACCCCCAGGGCTGGATTTCCTCGGCCTTCTACGTGGAGACGCCGGAGCAGGCCCTCGACCGGGAAACCCGGGAGGGGTGGATCCGGTTCGGCAGACCGCCCATCCCGACCTCACCGCCCCTGGACGCTGAACACCATGTCCGCCCGGAGCCCGGCCGCCTGGTGCTGTTCCCAAGCTATATGTGGCACGGCACCGTCCCGTTCACGACGAACGAGACCCGCATGACGGTGG
>CAIZKE010000344.1 GCA_903933475.1 uncultured Alphaproteobacteria bacterium
CCAACGCCGTGCATGACGTCTCAGTGCGCGACTTCCGCACCCCCATCGTCGCCATTGCGACCTACGAGGCGGGCGCCTTCATCCTGCGCCCCGTGGGGATGCCGGGGATTGAGGTGCGCCGCTGGCTGGAGCCGGACGGCCGGATGGGCTGGACCCGGCCCGACCTCGGCCGGATGCGCCTGGAGCGCATCGGCGGGCCGAACGATCCCTACACCCGGGGGGAGTGAGCGAGGCCTCCTGCCGGCCGATCAGGCAGCTTCGGCGGCCTTGAAGGCGGGGCGCGCCTCCAGCCGATCGGCATAGGCGCCGAGATTCGGGAAGTTGGTGAAGTCCGCGCCGAGGCGACGGGACATGATGACCGCGTGTCCCGTGATGGTATCGGCGATGGTGAAGTCGCCGGCGATGTACTCGCGCCCGGCCATGTGGGCCTCGGCGGCTTCCAGCACCCGGCCCAGGAGCTTCACGGCCCGCGCCGCCATCTCCGGATTGCGCCGGTCGGGGGGCAAGAGGACCGTCTCGACCACATAGTTGTTGATCGGCGGCATGATCATGCCCTCGGCATAGTGAAGCCACTGCAGGAAGAGCGCGAAGTTGGGGGCGTCGGGACCGGGGGCCAGGTGCTGGGCGTACTTGGCCCCGAGGTACTGGGCGATCGCCGTGCTCTCGGAGATCGTCGTGTCGCCGTCGATCAGGGTCGGGACCCGCCCGTTCGGATTGATCCGGGTGTATTCCGGCCCCCGCATCTCCCTCTGGCCGAGGGTGAAGCGCTCCAGCTCATAGGGCAGGCCGATCTCCTCGAGGAGCCAGACCGTACGCACGGCGCGGGAGTTCGGAGCGAAATAGACCTTCATGGGGATGTCCTTGTCTCGGGGGCACCGATTGAGGGGCTAGGTCTATCAGCCCGGACGATGCCGAGGCAACATCCAGAGGGCGAAGGAGACCCGCTCACCGCCTCCGCAGGAGGACCCATCCGGCGAGACCGAGGGCACCGAACACCCCTGCTGCCGCCAGCTGGATCGCCAGGAGCGAGAACACCGGCGCGGTCGCCCGGGCCTCGGTATAGGTCAGGGAGGCAAACTTGTTGTCGACGCCTGCGTCCATGGCCGGATCCGTGAAGATAACCAGGAAGTCGCGCAGGGATCGGTAGCGGACCAGGGCG
Source organism: uncultured Alphaproteobacteria bacterium (assembly GCA_903933475.1). Taxonomy (GTDB): domain Bacteria; phylum Pseudomonadota; class Alphaproteobacteria; order Caulobacterales; family Caulobacteraceae; genus Phenylobacterium. The sequence continues at coordinate 1,160 of CAIZKE010000344.1, forward strand.
GCCCGGTTAAACGCCCTGGGGTTGTCTCCGATCAGCTGCCCCTGGACTCGACCGATATAGACCGGCAGGGAACCGTGCCTGAGCAAGGCCGGAAGCACGACGCGCGCATAGGCCATGTCCGCCTTACGGGCCTCCGGGCCTTCGGCAAGCTGCTCCAGGTTCAGCATGTAGAATTCCCGTCCGTCGTCGAGGGCGATCAGGGTCTCCAGGGTCCTCAGGACCTCGGGATGCCCGGAAGCGGACGGGGACGTCCGGACTCGCTCAAGGAAGGCCCTGCCCTCTCCGGGCGTCAGGGCCGGGCCGGAACCGCCATACCAGAGAAGACAGGCTAAGTAGGCGAGGCCGACAAGCACCACCCAGCCCAGACGCAGTCTCTGACGGTTGATCATGCGTCACACTCCCGATGGATCCACGGCCCGTCGGCGGGCGGAGACTGGCCCTGTGAATGGGCATTTTCCCGACGATAGGCAGGCCTGGGCGTCACGGGAAGCGCTGGATGAAGGCGATGATCTCTTCAGCCATTTCGGGACCTGCGTCCTCCTGACTGAAGTGCCCGGCAGCGAAGACCTTGTGCTCAACCCCGGGCCGCTTCGCACCGGGAATCTGGGAGCGGTACATCTCGCCGCGCTCCGAGTAGGTGAACGGGCAACGATCCCCCCACAGGGTCAGGAAGGGCATGTCCGATGCGCGCAGGACGTCCCAAGCCGCGTCACAGCGCGTCCGTTCGACATCGTCGGCGGTGATCGGCACCAGCAGGGGGAAGCGCCGGGACCCCGCCTTGTAACTCTCGTCGGGGAAGGGAGCGTCATAGGCCGCGCGGGCGGCGGCGGAGACCGGGTTCACGCACCATCCCGGAATGATCTTCGAAGGCGCCAGGTCTGCGACCGTCTGGCTGTAGACCCGCCAGGCGAGGAAATAGAAGGATGGCCCGCGGGCGATCAGGGCCTGGATCTTCTCCGCATTGATCGTGTCATCCGGGTCCAGGGTCTCACGCCAGTCCATCCCGAAACGCGCCTTCAGCTGGTCCGCCGAGAGGGGAGCCTGGGCGGTCAGTCCGGGTATGGCTGGGCCGCTTGCGGGCAGGGCTGTGTTCGACATCACCGCGCGCGCGAACCTGTCGGGGTTCTCCGCCAGGACCCGGCCGCCGATCAGGCCACCCCAGTCCTGGCCGAAGAGGGTCATTTGCTTGAGGTCGAGCTTGTCGATCAGAGCGCTGACCCAGGTGACATGGCCGCTGTAGGTGTAGCGCTCGGGGTCGATGAACTTGTCCGACCGGCCGAAGCCGATCAGGTCGGGGACGATCACCCGATAGCCGGCCTCGACGAGCGGCCCGATCATCTTCCGGTAGAGATAGCCCCACATCGGCTCCCCATGGAGCAGAAGCAGGGTCTCCCGCGCGTCGCCTGGCCCGGCGTCGACATAGGCCATGCGCAAGCCGGGCTCGACTTCGAGGTAGCTGGGCGACCAGGGATAGTCTTCGACAACGGAGAACCGGGCTTCCGGTGTCCGCAGGATCCCCGCTCCGGGCTGGCCTTCGGGCATGGTCGCTCCCTTCCTGCTTAGACTTGGCTTCGGCCAGAGGCTGGTGGCCCCAGGTTGGGAAGCTTTCCGGGTCGTCCGGAGGCAGGTCGATCGAGGCTATGCGGCGACGGGGGCGCCGTCCATCGCCAATGGCGGGGCGCCGACCGGGAGGGTGGACCTACCCTCCCCCGCAGAGCCGGTCCACCAGCAGGGCTTCGAAGGCGGCATAGTCCGTCCAGGCAGCGGCGATGCGCACCGGATCTCCCGCCGGGTCGATGGCGGTGAGGCCATCATCGCGCACGGCCAGGTTCAGGGTCTCCATCTCCAGCCCCGCTTCCGAGAAGGCCAGGTAGACGGCGACGGTGTCGAACAGCACGGTCGAGCGGTCGCGCCAGCGCTCGGGGTTGCGGCCGACGGCGGGCAGCCAGAGCCGGTAGGTCTCCAGGACAGCGGCGGCCAGGCTGTCGGGCCGGGCCTGTGCATGGGCGGCGAAGCGGGTGTAGGCCTCGCCGCGCAGGACAACGGTGCCGCAGGTGTCGACAGGCGTAATCGTCTTGTCCCAGTGCGCGGCGAACACCGTCCGCGCCGCCTCGACGTCGGCCAGGACATTGTACTCGGGCCGCGGCGGGGAGCCCGGGAGATAGCCAACCCGAAGGGCGCCGTGCATGCCCACGAACCGGGCCCGTTCGGCGATGCGCGGCGCCCGCCGAAGCGCCTCGGCGATGTTGGTCAGGGGGCCGATAGCCAGGACCACGGGCGGCTCCGGCGCAGCATCGATGGCCTCGATCAGGGCCTGGACCCCGTCGGCGTGGACGGTGGGGTGGGCCTCAAGCGCCCGGGAGTCGGCCCAGTCGCCCTGGGGCCGCCCCTGCATGGCGGGGGGTACGCGGAGGGGCCCGCCGATCCCCAGGCCGATGGGCACATCGCGCCGTCCGGCGATGGCCAGCATCCGGGCACAGAGCCCGCCGCGATAGTCGGTCTCGCCGCTGACCGTGGTGACGAGCTTCAGGTCCAGCTCCGGCGAGGCCAGCAGCATGGCCAGGGCCCAGGCGTCGTCGATATCGGTGCCGATATCAGTGTCGAGGAGGACGGGTATGGGCATGGGGCCCCTTCGGTGGGCGGGAGAGCTGGGTCCGGACGGCTAGTGCGCCCGGTTCCTCAGCACCCGGCCGCCCCGGTTTCCCGTGTGCTCGTCATCTTCGACGATGACCGTCCCGTTGCAAATCGTCGCCCGGTAGCCGACCGCCTTCTGGCTGAGATGAGCGGCCCCGCCCGGGAAGTCGTAGAGCATCTGCGGCTGCAGCTCGGCGATCCGGTCCGTGTCGATGACGTTGATGTCCGCCCGCTTGCCGACGGCCAGGACCCCGCGGTCAGTCAGTCCCAGGACCCGCGCCTGCAGGCTGGTCAGCCGGCGCACGGCGGCCTCGAGGGTGAAGCGGCCGGTCTCCCGCACCCAGTGAGACAGGATCAGGGTCGAGAAGGCGGAGTCCATGCTGATGGTGACGTGGGCACCGGCGTCGCCGAGGCCCGGCAGGGCCCACTCGGAACCGATGATCTCGTCCAGGGCCTCGAGGTCGCGGTTGTGGCTACGGATCAAGAAGAGCGCCCTGCCCTCGCTTTCGACCATGGCGTCGAGCCAGATCTCTGCCGGGGGCTTGCCGGTTTCCTCGCTCCGCGAGAGCAGGCTCTCGCTCTGCGGGGGCATCCAGTCCGGCGACCTGCCAGAGCCGAGGGGGAAGGTCCGCGCAGAGCGTTCCTTGTAGCCGCGCTGTTCCGCAGCGTCGGCGATCAGCCGCGCCCGGAAGCCGGGATCCCGCACCGCAGCGAGCCTCTGGTCGAAGGCCATGGCCTTGAGCTGCACCCAGGACTCTCCCGCCGGCAGCAGGTCGAGGAAGATCTCGGCGCTGATGCCGGAGATGAATCCGCCCGGGCGCGGCGAGGACAGGCCGACGACATCGGTGCCATCGGCGACCATCTTGGCGACGCAGGAATTGAAGTAGGCGACCGACTCCCGGTTGGCGGCGATCGGCGCGCTCCACAGCAGGCGATGGCAGGCCTTGCCGATCTCGCGGAGAATTTTCATCTCGCCCTGCATCGGGATGGCGTAGTTGGGAATGGTCTGGATAAGGCCGCCGCCCGACTTCACGGCACCGGCGATGGCCAGGAGCTCGTCAATCCCCGCGTGGGTGCCGGGGATGTCGCGGCCATCGGGCATGGCGTGGCCCTGGAGCCGGTTGACCGAGACGCCAAAGGCCCCCTCGGCGATGGAGCTTCCGACCATCGACGCGATCTGCTCGATCTCCGCCGGCGTCGGCTGGTCGTCGATCGCCCTCTGGCCCATGACATAGAACCGGACAGCGCTGTGACCGACCAGGCCGGCGAGGTTGATGGCCGGGTTCAGGCGATCGATCGAGTCCAGGTATTCGCCATAGGTTTCCCAGTCCCAGGGCAGGCCGCCCAGGATGGTGGCCCTGGGAATGTCCTCGACCGACTCCATCATCTCGGCGAGCAGGGCCCGGTCCGTGGGCCGGCAGGGTGCGAAGGTGACCCCGCAGTTACCGATCAGGGCGGTGGTGACCCCGTGATAGGTCAGGGGCGCCAGCAGGGGATCCCAGCCGACCTGGGCGTCGAGGTGGGTGTGAAGGTCGATGAAGCCCGGCGTGATGGCGCAGCCCCCGGCGTCGATCTCGCGGCGCCCGGTGCCCTCGACCTTGCCCATGGCCGCGATGGTGTCGCCCACGATCGCGATGTCGCCGGGTGTGGGCGCCGCCCCGGTGCCGTCCACGAGACGGCCGTTCCGGATAACCAGATCGTAGGTCATGGGTCTTTTCCTCCCAGCATGAGCCCCCGTTGGAGATCATGGGTTTACGCTAGGGGAGGTTGGGGTGCCTGACCAGAACATCCTCCGTTTGGCGTCACCCTCGGTGACCTCCGTTCCGCCAGCCCAGGTCCAGGGAACAGTTACAAATGTTCATGTTTTGTTCTTGTCAATCCTCGGCCTGAGTGGCAGGGTCCCGTCCTAACGCGGAGGCACGCATGCGGCGATATCAAACGGATCCATCCCGGCTCGAGGGGGAGGACCTGGACCGATGGTTCAGGCGTTCACCAGCCCAGGTCCAGGCGGATCGGGAGGCGGCGCGGCAGGCGCATTACGACGCCTTCTTCGAGGCCCGGGAGAGTGCGCCGGTGCTTGACGGGTCGGAAGGTGCCGTTCGCGGGGACCGGACCCCGGTCGCGGAGCCCGGGTCGAACGTCATCCAGCTCGCCTTTCAGCCGCCGGTCCAGGCTTCGCCTTCCGGCATGCGGGTCGCCATGCCCCTGCCCGTGGGCCAGCCGCCGCCGGATGCGTCCGCAGGAGGTTTCTTCGATACCCAACGGCTCATCCCGAACCCGATCCAGGGGCCCGCCTACATCACGGACCTTCCCAGTCCCCTGAACCTCGTGACTCCCCGGGCGGGGGGTTGGTTCGAGCTCGGGGACGGGCGACTCGTCCGGAACGCCGACGAGGTCGAGCGGCTCTTCGTCGAACAGCAGCTGAGGATGACGGGCGAGGACAAGCCCGAGCCCCCCGCCCAGGTCCGCTCGGTGGACCAGTGGAAGGACGGCGCCATCCCGCGGGCGGAACAGGTAGCGGCGGGCCAGCGCGAAATCGACCTCGCCTGCCACGACAATGGCGGCTGGGAGCGGGATCCGACCTTCTCGAGATACAAGGCCTGGACCCAGGACTACGAGGACCAGATCACCGGGGCGCCCGGTCTCGACTATGTCGTGCGCAATCCGCTGGAGAAGCCAGTCAGGTTCGACGGATGCGCTGTCTGGGACCCCCGCCGCCAACTGCTCGAGGCCAAGGGCCCTGGCTACGAGGCGCTGGAGCGAAGGGCCCGAAAATCGACATTCTTGCGGTTCATCTGGAACGGAGTCCGGAACCAGGCCCAGAGACAGGACCGCGCCGCCCGGGGAAGGACCGTTGAGTGGCATGTCGCCGAGCCCGGGGTCGTCCCGACCTTCCGGGAGGTGACAGAGGCCTCCCCCACCGTCCGGGTGTTGCAGACCTCGCCTCGACCGGGCGCCCCTATCCCCAGGAGAAAATGACCGAGATGATTTCTGATGATCAAAGGCCGTCGCCAGAGGACTCCGATGCCTATGCGGACTGGGTCGAAAGCATGCGCGAAAAGGCCAAACTGAGTTCCGCGGACGAGATAAAACAGCGTCTGGAAGCCGACTTCCCCGAGGCTATCCAGGGGCGTTGGCTCGACGAAATGGACCCAAGCGATGAACTCCTCATACGGGGAAGCGAATTCATCAAGTCCGGCGAGCCATGGCCCTACCTCGATAAGCTATTGCTCACCAACGATGCGGGCAAGATCCACCTCGAGATCATCTTCCCCGAGAACGAGGAAGAAGGATCTTCAACAAGCCTATTCCTGATGGACGATGGCGCGCTTGGGTACGCGACCTGGCACGAAGCCTGCACCTACCTGAGGCCGGACGCCTGATGCAAATCGTGGCCCGTCGGCCGGCCTAGTACCGCCAGGTCAGCGATGCTGAGATCCAGTCCCCATCGGGGAAGTCCTGCTCACTGCCGACATGGGACCATTCCAGCTGACCGAAGATCGAGCTTTGGCCGGTCGTCGGCATTTCGAAGCGGATCCCTAAGCCGATTGCGGCTGTGTCCGCGTGGTTGGTTTCTCCAGGAAGCGGGATCTCGACCCAGGTCCGCCCGACTGCGGTGAAGACATAGGGAATGTAGGTGGAGCGGCCCCTTATGACGGTCTGGCGCACTTCGATACGTCCGGCCATCAAGTCATCGCCTACCTGCGAGCCAGAGGGCGGACCGGAGATGAGATCGTTCGAGGCGATGTTGCCTTGTTCGGAGCGCAGCAGGGCATCGCCGAAACTGGTCTGGCCGCGCGCCGTCATCTGAGCCGTGTGGGGGCCGCCGAGGGGCATGAGCACATTCACGGAGCCCTGAAAGCGCGTAAACTTGGCGTCGGCCCCGAAGCGGGAAAGGGGTCGGAGGGGCGTCGCATCGCTGATGGAACGTCCGCCCAGACCCTCGAGGCCCTGCGACACCTCAAATTCGTATCCCGCACGCCCGCCAAGCAGGATGGGCTCGGCACCATCGATCTGAAGCCTCACCACCCGGGTCCTGTCCGCGAACAGGTCTATCGGGCGGCCCAGGATCCCGGTGGTCTGCCCCTCGGTAGAGGCATCCAGGGTGAGCCGGATATTCTGAGACCGGGTTCGCGTGCGCACGGTCGCCAGGTTCGCGAAGAGGCCAATACGGCTGTACTTGTTCTGGAGACGCAGCGGGGCGCTGTCCCCCCGGGGAGCTGACGCGCTGAAGACGAGCTCAGTCCCAAGGCTCAGGCCGCTCTGGCCGACCGGCACCTCGCCATAAAGCGCGGCGTAGCGGCGGAGGGTGTTGTCAGACCAGGAGACGTCGTCGGGCGAGACCGCGAGGGTGAGGAAGATCCGCTCACCAAGGCCAAGGGGGCTATTCAGCCCCACCGATCCCGTCAGCTGCTCGCCCCCGATATCCTGGCTCAAGCTGTTGTCGAGGGCGACGGCCGCCTGGTACGGCCGGTGTTCGCCAGCCACGACGAGGACCGTTCCACCCGTGCGGGAACCCGGGCTCAGCGCGGATTGTAAGGTCAGACCCGAGGTTTCGTCGGCCAGAAGAAGTCGCCGCTCGAACTCGGAGGCCAGCAGGGGCTGGCGATTGACCAGGGGCCTGAGTACGGTCTCTACCCGCCCGCGGACGGCCTTCGGAATGCCGTCGACGTCGATCCTCTCGACAAACCCGGAGACGACCAGGACCCGCACACTGCCGGTTGCGCGGTCAAGGTCCTGGGCGGGGACAATCACCCGCACGAGCGGATAGCCGGCCTCGAGATAGGCCGCTTGCAGGGCGGCGGCGTAATCATAGACCTCCGCCACCGAGATTTCAGTGTCGACCGCGGGCTTCAACGCCTGTGCCTGGGCGTCCAGTGGTGTCAGGCCGCCCTCAACCCGCAGATCGCGCAGGGTGAAGCGTATGGCCTCGGCACCCTCCGGGGCAGCCTGCCCCCGTGCAGCGGGGAAGCTGAAGCTGCCGGCAGGGGCCCGCTGTCCAAGCGTTTGTCCAGGCGGCACCTGGCTTGGCGACTGCGTCTGGGCGAGGGCTGGCACCGCCACCGCCAGGACCAGGCTGGTGGACAGCGCGAGGGCCGTCGACCTTGCGAACCGGGAACACATCAACGGCAGAATCCTATTCGGTTGGCAGACAGACACCGGCGGCGGACGCAGCGCAGGATCCGGCAAGTATGTCGGTTTCGCGATTATCCCCATCCTTGTCTCCGCCCCCTGTCACAGCGTCGGTCGCTGCCGAACCTTGCACGGTCGGGCTGTCCTCTAACGAGGCGCCGAGGGGAGCGGTCTGCGGGAGTTGACTGGCCGGTATGGCGCCAGGCGGCAGACCGGTGATGGTCAGGTCGGCGCTGACATAGCTGATCTGGTAGTTCGGATTACCAACCGAGCCGACGAGGATCGGATAGGCTCCCGGCGTCTCTCCGGCGATCCGGGTCAGGCTTCCAGACAAGGTATCGTTGAACAGCAGGCCCGCACTCGTCACCTGGTAGGTGAGGGCTGGATCCGGTTGGCCCATGAAGCGCGTTGCGGCATCGGCGGTCAGGGTGATCGGCCGCGCGGTGATGGTCAGGTTGGCACCGACGTAGGTGACGCCATAGTTGGCATTGGCTGCGAGGCTGCCCTGGGTGATGGCGATAGCGCCGACCCCGGTGGAGGCGGTGGCGCTGGTGGCGAGCGACCCGGTCAGGGTATCGCCATTTACGAGGCCCGAGCCGCCAACCGTATAGGTCAGGGCCGGATTGGCGTTGCCGTAGATGCGGCTCAGCGCATCGGCGGTCAGGGTGATTGGCCTTGCGGTGATGGTCAGGTTGGCACCGACGTAGGTCGAGCTGTAGTTGGCGCTGGCTGTCAGGCTGCCCTGGGTGATGGCGGCAGTGCCGACCCCGGTGGTGCCGGTGGCGCTGGTGGCCAGGGCCCCGGCCAGGGTATCGCCATTCACGAGACCCGAGCCACCAACCGTGTAGGTCAGGGCCGGGTTGGCGTTGCCGTAGATTCGGCTGAGGGCATCAGCGGTCAGGGTAAGCGGCCGTGGGGTGATGGTCAGGTTGGCCCCGACATAGGTGGCGCTGTAGTTGGCGCCGGCCGCAAGGCTGCCCTGGGTGATGGCGGTAGTGCCGACCCCGGTGGAGGCGGTGGCGCTGGTAGCCAGGGCCCCGGCCAGGGTATCGCCATTTACGAGGCCCGAGCCGCCAACCGTGTAGGTCAGGGCCGGGTTTGCGTTACCGTAGATGCGGCTCAGCGCATCGGCGGTCAGGGTGATTGGCCGCGGGGTGATGGTCAGGTTGGCCCCGACGTAGGTCGCGCTGTAGTTGGCGCCAGCCGATAGGTTGCCCTGGGTGATGGCGGTAGTGCCGACCCCGGTGGAGGCGGTGGCGCTGGTAGCCAGGGCCCCGGTCAGGGTATCGCCATTTACGAGGCCCGAGCCGCCAACCGTGTAGGTCAGGGCCGGGTTTGCGTTGCCGTAGATTCGGCTGAGGGCGTCGGCGGTCAGGGTGATCGGCCGCGGGGTGATGGTCAGGTTGGCCCCGACGTAGGTCGCGCTGTAGTTGGCGCCAGCCGATAGGCTGCCCTGGGTGATGGCGGTAGTGCCGACCCCGGTGGAGGCGGTGGCAAGCGCCCCGGTTACGTTATCGCCATTGACGAGGCCGGAGCCGCCGACCGTGTAGGTCAGGGCCGGGTTGGCGTTGCCGTAGATGCGGCTGAGCGCATCGGCGGCCAGGGTGATCGGCCGCGGGGTGATGGTCAGGTTGGCCCCGACGTAGGTGACGCCGTAGTTGGCGCTGGCTGTCAGGCTACCCTGGCTGATGGCCGTGGTGCCGACCCCGGTGGTGCCGGTGGCGATGGTGGCGAGCGACCCCGTCAGGGTATCGCCGTTTACGAGGCCGGAGCCGCCAACCGCATAGGTCAGGGCCGGGTTGGCATTGCCGTAGATCCGGCTGAGGGCGTCGGCAGTCACGGTGATCGGCCGCGCGGTGATGCCCAGCACGCCATTCACCAGGGTGAACTGGTAGCCTAGGTCGGAGGTGAGGGTCCCCAGGCTGACTGTGACCGGTGCCGACCCGACGCCGGTCGACGTGGTCGCTGTGGTGCTGAGGCTCGGCGCACCGGTCGTGCTGTTAGCGGTGGTGTCGCCGGTCAGGAAACCGGTCAACCCATAGGTCAGGGCCGGGTTGGCATTGCCATAGATGCGGCTCAGCGTATCGGCAGTCACGGTGAGGAAAGGCGCAATGCGATAGGCGATCACATTGGCCCCGACGGGGGCAAAGCCGGCAAAGGCCGACGCGTCAGCGATGTTGTAGCGCCGGGTATAGCCGCTCACCCCTTCCAGGGTGTTGTCCGGGTTGTCGGAGAAGACGCCGTAGGTGCCGCCGCCGGTCAGGCTGAAGGCCCCTGCCCCGGCATTGTTGGTGAAGGTGCCGGTGCGCGCCTGCAGATCGATGGCCCGGCCCGGGCTCGACGCAGTCAGGACCGTGCCGGGGTTCAGGACGAGGTTGCTGCCCGCGGTCGGTCCAGCGTTGGAGACCGCGATCGTCCGGGCGGTGATGGCGTTCAGGGTCACCGAACCGCTGGTCGATGTGGTCAGGCCGGTGCCCGCCGCCAGGGCGATACTGACCGCACCCGTGCCGGCATTGAGGGTTGCGCCGGGCCCCATGACGATGACCGACGCCCCTGGCTGGCGGTTGGCATTGACGGTCGCAAGGTCCGACCCGCCGGAGTTGGCAGTCAGGTTCAGGTTGCCGTTGCCCGTGGTCATCGAGGCGTTCAGCAGGATCGACCGCCCCGACGTCAGGGTCAGGGTTCCGCCCGCGCCACCACCGACGTTCAGGGCGCTGGCCAGGGTGATGTCGTTGGAGGCTTCCAGCGTGATGTTGGTCCCGCTGGCCAGGGCGGCGGCAAGGCCAGCGACGGAGACATTGCTGGTCTCCGTTGGATTGGTGGCGAACGCCAGGTTGCCAACCGGCACTAGGCTGGACGTGAACAGATGGACTGCGCCGGTATTGCCTGCAAAATTGGCTGATCCGATCGCCAGCCGCTCGCCTGCAGCGTCGAAGGCGACAGCACCACCATGGCCGCTGGCCAGTCCCAGCCCATAGAGGTCCAGATCCCCGGCTCCGATGTAACCCGCGCCCAGGGTCGCCGCGAGCGCACCGCCGCCAAAGCTGGTGTTCGTAAAGGTGAAAAGCCGCACCGAGCCGGAGTCGGTGAACGCATTGGCGGAGCCGTCATCGCCGGTTGCCCCGACCGCCAGCCGGTCCCCGGTCGCGTTGAGCGAGACGGAGACGCCGAACCCGTCGTTGGCCTCAAGAGCGGTGCCGAGGTCGAGATTGTTTGCGCCAGTATAGCCCCGGCCGAGGGTCGCCGCGAGCGCGCCGCCGCCAAAGCTGGTGTTGGTGAAGGTAAATAGCTGAACCGAACCGGAGTTGCTGACCGCATTGCCGAAGCCGTCGTCGCCGGTTGCCCCGACCGCCAGCCGGTCCCCGACCGCGTTGAGCGAGACGGAGCCGCCGAAGTCGTCGTTGCCCTCGAGGGCAGCGCCGAGGTCGAGATTGTTTCCGCCAGTATAGTACACGCCGAGGGTCGCCACGAGCGCGCCGCCACCAAAGCTGGTATTGGTGAAGGCGAACAGCCGAACCGAGCCGCGGTTGCTGACCGCATTGTCGAAGCCGGCGTCGTAGCGAGCCCCGACCGCCAGCCGGTCTCCGGCCGCGTTCAGCGATACGGATTGGCCGAACTGGTCGCCGGCCTGAAGAGCCGTGCCGAGGTCGAGATTGTTTCCGCCGGGATAACCCCTTCCGAGGGTCGCCGCGAGCGCACCCCCGCCAAAGCTGGTGTTCGTAAAGGTGAATAGCCGCACCGAGCCAGAGTTGCTGACCGCATTGCCGAAGCCGGGGTCGAAGGGTGCCCGGACCGCCAACCGGTCCCCGGCCGCGTTGAGCGTGACGGATTGGCCGAGGGAGTCGCTAGCCTCAAGAGCC
>CAIZKE010000345.1 GCA_903933475.1 uncultured Alphaproteobacteria bacterium
GGCAACAGGGTGAATCCCACTGTAGGGAATCTCCCGATCCGGATTAGCGTCCTCCCGACCGATCGACGATTCGATCCCAGCGCGGAGGCATTCGGGCGCATGGAATCTCCCCTGTCCGAGGACGAGGCCCTGTTCAGCCAGGACCCTCTGGACGTTGTCGAGCATGTCCTCGAGGCCGAGAACCTGCAGTTCGACCGGACCGAGCGCGGGGACGTTGCCTTTACCCTCACCGGCGGCTGGCGGGATTTCGGCCTCTGCTTTACCTGGCGGCCGGACGTGGACTGCCTGCAGGTCAGCCTGTCCTTGGACATGCGTGCGCCGCCATCCTTGCGCGCCCAGGTCTATGAACTCCTGTCGGGCGTGAACGCTCGCGCCTCTCTTGGCCTTTTCGAAATGCGCGAGGATGGCGAGATCCTCTTCCGCTTCGGGACCGCCCTTCTGCCTGGCGAATACCCCGGGCTGGGTCAGACCGCTGGCATGATCGACGTGGCCATGGAAGCGGCGGACCGGTTCTTTCCGGCCTTTGATTTCCTGGTCCGGTGCGGCAAACCTCCGGCGGAAGCCCTCGCCGCCTGCATGTTCGAGACGGTCGGCGTGGCCTGAAGCCGTCCTGTCGGGCGGAACCGGAGGCGCAAATGAAACCTGTCCTTATGCTCGGCGCCGGACGCCTGGGCGGCGCCCTCATCGAAGGTTGGCTTCGCTTTGGCGGTCCAGCCACCGGCGACCTCATGATTCTCGACCCCTCACCGTCCGAAGCCGCCCTCGGGGCGATCCGGGCTGGAGCCTTGGGCGATCCGGGGCCCCGAGAGATCGCCCGGGCGGGGACCGTCCTTCTGGCGGTCAAGCCACAGACCTGGCGGGAGGCGGTAGTGTCCGTCGCCCCCCATCTGCCGCCGGATGCCGTGATCGTCTCCGTGGTGGCCGGGGTGAGGGCCGCCGACATCTCCGAGGCCTTCGGCGGCCGGCGGGTGGCCCGCGTCATGCCCACGACCGCCGTCGCCGTAGGCCGGGGTGTGGCCAGTCTGTTTGCAACCGACCCGGAGGCCGCGAGCCGGGCCCAGAGCCTCTTTGCCCCGGTGGGTGTCGTGGTGGACCTGGCCGAGGAGGGACTACTGCACGCCGCCACGGGCGTTTCCGGTTCTGCGCCGGCCTATTTCTACGCCTTCGTGGAAGCCCTCGAAGCGGCGGGCACCGAGGCTGGCCTGCCCGCAGACGCCTCCCGGGACCTGGCCCGGGCCACCATGATCGGCGCGGCCGCCCTTCTCGATGCGACCGGCCAGACCCCCGCGGAACTGCGCCGGCAGGTCACCTCGCCAGGGGGAACCACCGAGGCGGCGCTCAGCGTACTTGGCCGGGAGGCCGGTCTGGGGCCGCTCCTGAAGGATGCCGTTGCCGCCGCCGCCAGCCGGTCGGCGGAACTGGGCGGCTAGATCCTGTTCCGATAAGTGGGAACCGGCTCTCGGATCCAAACAGGATCTAGTCGGCCTGGGTCCAGGTCTGGGCCTGACAGATCACGGACACACAGCCCTCGACCTTCAGGACGCCTTGCGCCGATAGGCTCATCTTCGACGCGTAGGTGCGGCCAGAATTGGGATCATAGATCTTGCCTCCGCCCCACTTGCCGGGACCCGCAGGGGTGAAGTCGCGGATGATCTGGAGGCCGATGATGGGCCGCGAACGCAGGGCGGGATCGGGGTTGGCCGCGTCCCGCGCCGCCGCTGCGGACCCGCTGGCGCGGTCACGGGCCCAGATGATCTGGCCGCAGAGCTTCTGGCCACAGGGTGCGATCCGGACCTTGGCGCTGCGATCCTGAGTGTACCAGGTCCCTACTGGCGATTGTGCAGCGGCCGCAGCCGAGGCTGCGAGGAGCAGCGCAGATACAGCGGCGGCGTAAATGCCAGTTATGACCGGTGCGCGGATCGCGCTTTCGACGGGACGGGACATGGCGGTCGGCTCCTCGAGGGTTGGACGATAAGAATTTTACAACGTAAAATTACTTACAGATTGCGGATCCTGTCAATCCCACGGGATCATGTCAGGCTCTGATGTGGGGTCAGGACAGGTCTGGACGGCGGGGCGACTAGCTGCCTGCAGGTAACCGCAGGACAGCACGCAGTCCGCCCAGTGGCGAGTCCTCCAGGCGCACGTCGCCGCCATGCCCCCGGGCAGCGTCCCTGGCGATGGCGAGGCCTAACCCCACACCCTTGGCGTTCTGGTTGCGGGAGTCGTCCAACCGGTTGAAGGCCCGGAAGGCCTCTTCGCGGCGCCCGGGCGGGATGCCGGGTCCGTCATCGTCGACGGTCACCGTGACACCCCCGTCAGTGAGGCTCACGCCGACTTGAACCCGCTCTCCATGGGCCGAAGCGTTGGAGATGAGGTTGGCGAGGGCCCGCTTGAGGGCACCACGACGACCCCGGTAGGGAACGCCCTCCACTGGAAGGGTAACCTCGATCGGCGATCCGCTCCGCCGGGCGCCCTCAGCTGCCTCCCGGACCAGGGCCCCCAGATCCATATCGACAGCCTGCTCGCCGCCCTCTCCGCGGGCGAAGGCCAGGTATTCATCGATCATGTGCTCCATCTCAGCGAGGTCGCGCTTCATGGCTTCCGTGGCGGGTCCGGGGTCTGTCATGGCGAGCTCGAGGCGCAGGCGCGTCAGCGGCGTCCTCAGGTCGTGGCTGACCGAGGCCAGCAGCGCCGTCCTCTGTTCGATCTGCCTCTGGATGCGCGCCTTCATGGCGAGGAAGGCCCTGGCGGCCTGACGAACCTCCCGCGCGCCGTAGGGCTTGAAGGCCGGAGCGTCGCGGCCCCTGCCGAAGTCTTCCGCCGCCTGGGCAAGACGCTCGATCGCCCGGACCTGGTTGCGGATGAAGATCAGCGAGACCCCGGTCAGGATCAGGGTCGCCGCCGCCATCCACCCCAGGAAGATGCCGCCCTGGGTCGCCACTGCCCGCTCCCGGGGTGCCAGGACGCGAAGCACGCCGCCTTGGGTCTGGACCCGGATGTCCACATAGGCCGGATAGCGTGTGGTATCGAACCAGAAGGGGGCGTCGATCCGCGCAGCCAGCGCCTGCCGCAGGGAAGAATCCACGGTGGCGAAGGCGTTCCGCCTGCGGGTCTCCGGCAGCGGCCTGTCGGGCAGGTAGGCGATGGAGAGGCTCATGGACCGTTCCGCCCGTCCCGCCGTGCGGGCGAGGCCGGCGGGGGAGGGGTCATCCTCGTAGCTCTCCAGGGCCCAGGCGACGTCGCCCGCCAAGCCCTCGGAAAGCCGCATGGTCACAGTCCGCCAGTGGGCGTCGAAGAACACCCAGGCCACGGCAAGCTGCATGAGGGCGACCGGCAGAACGATGATCAGGAAGGTTCGCCCATAGAGGGTGGCGGGCAGGCTGCGCTTGATCAGCCGCCTCCAGGCCTCCGGTGCGGGAAAGGATCGCGCCATCTCAGTCCGGTGCCAGCAGATAGCCGATCCCGCGCACGGTCTGCAGGTAGCGGGGCGACCGGGGGTCAAGTTCGATCTTCCGGCGCAGGCGTGTGACCTGGATGTCGACGGCCCGGCCGCCCGGGTCGACGTCGGCGTGAATCAGGTCCTGGCGGTCGACAGGTTCATGCGGGGTCTGTGCCAGGCGGCGCAGCAGGCTGACCTCGGCCTCCGTAAGGCGCACGGCGTGGCCCTCCCGGGTCAGTTCCCCCCGGGCCGGGTCGAAGTTGCAGGGGCCCAGGCTGAGGCCGCTGCCCGCGCTGGATGGCGCCTCGGCGATGCGCCGGAGGATGGCCTCAATCCGCAGCACCAGTTCCTCGGGCTCGAAGGGTTTGGCCAGGTAGTCGTCGGCGCCCCTCTTCAGGCCCTCGATGCGGTCGCTGGGATCCCCGCGGGCGGTCAGCATCAGGACGGGAAGGCGACCTGCCGAACCCGGGCGGCTCCGCATCCAGGCAGCCAGGGACAGGCCATCCTCGCCCGGCATCATTACGTCGAGGATGGCAAGGTCGAAGTCCAGGGCCTCGAGCAAGCGGCGGGCTGCGTCCCCCCCCGACGCCGCCGACACCCGGAACCCGGACCGGGTCAGGAAGGCCTTCAGGAGTTCGCGGATCCGGTCATCGTCGTCCACGACCAGGAGATGTCGGACCCGCCCCACGGTGGCGTCTTTCACCATGGCCGTCCTCCGCGCCTGCGCCGGTTATGCCATTGACGGCGCGCCCACGCAGGTCTGTAAGGAACGGCCTGCGAGAGGAGATGCGTTCCCAATGTCACTTGTTCCCTTCGACGACCGCGATGGATGGATCTGGCTGGATGGCCAGTTTACCCCCTGGCGCGAGGCGAAGGTGCACGTACTGACCCATGGCCTCCATTACGCTTCGGCCGTGTTCGAGGGCGAGCGCATGTATGGCGGGGAAATCTTCAAGCTGCGCGAGCACACGGAACGTCTGTTCAAGTCGGCCGAGATCCTGGATTTCGAAATCCCGTTCACGGTGGACGAGATCGATCAGGCCTGCAAGGAGACGTGCACTCGCAACGGGCTTGAGGACGCCTACATCCGGCCGATCGCCTGGCGAGGCTCCGAGATGATCGGGGTCTCGGCCCAGAACACCCGGATCCACGTCGCCGTGGCTGTCTGGGATTGGCCGTCCTACTTCTCACCGGAGCAGAAGGCCCAGGGCATCCGGATGTGCTGGGCGAAGTACCGGCGGCCTTCGCCCGATTCAGAGCCGGTGCACGCCAAGGCAACCGGCCTCTACATGATCTGTACCCTGTCCAAGCACGCCGCCGAGAAGGCCGGCTACACCGACGCCATGATGCTCGACTACCGCGGTTACGTGGCCGAGAGCACCGGTTCGAATGTCTTCTTCGTGCAGGATGGCGCCCTGGTCACGCCGACTCCTGACTGTTTCCTCGACGGCCTGACCCGGCAAACCGTCGTCGCCCTGGCCCGTTCAAAGGGCTTCGAGGTGATCGAGCGCCACATCCGGCCCGAGGAACTGGGATCCTTCTCCGAGTGCTTCGTGGTGGGGACCGCTGCCGAAGTGACCCCGGTGTCGGAGATCGGCGACTACCGGTTTACGCCCGGCAACATCTCGCTGAGCCTGATGGATGACTACGCCCGGCTGGTGCGCCGCCAGGCCTGACGGCCGGGCTCAGCCCTTCCTGTCGCCCCAGAAGCGGACCGTACGTCTTGCGACCTCGCGGGGCAGGGCCTCGTAGATCTCGCCATACTCGCGGGCGCGACCCATGGGGTTGTTCTCCCGGCCGAGCACGAGCACCGCCATGGTGATGAAGATGGCGCGGTCAAACCCCGCCGCCTTGCAGACGATGGACAGGGCGTCGAGTTCCCGCCGCTCGTGGATGGTGCGCGCCGTCTCGAAGTCGGTGCCCGCCAGCTTCGAGATTGCGATCAGGTAGGCGGTTGTATCGCCGCTCCTTAGGAAGCCAACCAGGACGTTGGGGCTTATGGTGCCCCTGATCTCCGCCGCCTTGACTGTCTTTTCAGCCCTGGCGAAATCGGGCGGGTGATTGGTCTTGCGGGTGGCCAGGCGGTCCCGGCTCTGCTTGAGGGCCTCGTCCAGCTCTTCCGGCTTGATCTGGGCGTTGCGCTGCAGGATGACGCTGCGCATGCGGGCCTCAACGACGAAGTACATCTCATTCAGCAGGTCGACGGGCAGTTTGGCGTAGCGGACCACGGCCGCCTGCAGGGCGGGATGTTCGACGGAGCGGTCCACAAGGCGCTCATGGGCCTCGCGGGACAGGTTGGCTGAGGCGTTGGCCAGCAGCACTTCCAGCGTGGCTTCACCCGCCCGGTCGACAATGAGGTCTGTAACGCTGGGGGGAAGGTTCGACCGTCTCGAGATCGCCTTGAGATGGGCGTCGCCGCGGGTTCGCGCCAGGTCGATCAGATCCTCTTCCGATACCGCCCGGGAGAGCTGGAGGATGGGACTGGCGACATCGATGATCTCGTCCCGGGCAAGGGTCCGGATCAGGCGGACAGGCGGGGTTCTGGCCAGAGCCATCCGGTTGGCGAGTTCCGCACGGACCCGGCTCTCCATTTCCTGGGCCAGCTGGCTCAGGACATCGTCGAAGAGTGCAAGTTCCGGATCATCGATCCGCGGGCCGAACTGGAAATACATGTCTGCAACGCGGTGCATCAACTCGCGTCTGCGTTCGCCGGATTTCTCCTTGGCGAGGTCCATGAGCTCGGCGGCGCTTTGCTTCATGCCCAAGTCACTCTCAGAGGCCGCATTTTCGGCCTGTCTCAGGAGATTGTCTCCCACCAGTATCACTCTATGGGGTGGCCGTTAACCTCGGCCTAACGGCCCCGCCACCACCGCAGGCCTGCGCGTTCCAGCCGCTCGAGCCCCGCGTGGACCGCGACGCCCATCACCGCCAACACCACCAGGGCGGCGATCATCCGGTCAGTCTGCAGCTTGTTGCCGGCGTCCAGGATCTGCCAGGCGAGGCCCCGGACTCCCCCGGATCCCGCGGCGAATTCAGCCACCACCGCCCCGATGATGGCGAGGCCGGCGCCGACCTTCAGGCCCTCCATCAAGAAGGGAACCGCCGCAGGTAGCCGCAGCCTGAGGACTCTCTGCAGGCGACTGGCACCGTAGAGATCGAACAGCCGTTCGAGGTCGGGGTCTGCAGACCTGAGTCCGGTCACCGTTCCGGAGAAGATCGGGAAGAAGGCCACAAGGACCGCCAGGGCGATCACCGCGCGCTCGGGATGATCGATCCCGGCCCAGATGAGGATCAGGGGTGCCACCGCCACCACCGGCGTGACCTGGAGGGCGGAGGCCAGTGGGCGCACGGCGCGCTCGAGAAGCGGGCTCAGGCCGACCAGAAGGGCCAGGGCCAGGGCGGCCCCGGCGGCGAGGACGAGGGCGACCAGGGCTACGGAGAGGGTATTCCAGGCGGCGGGCACCAGGACTGTCAGCCCGGATACTGCGGCCAGCATCACCTTCGAGGGCGGCGGCAGGAAGTAGGCGGGCACCCCTGTCAGGCGACACGCCGCCTCCCAGCCCGCCAGGAGCAGCAGGATCAGAGCCGCCGGGGCGAGAGCGTCGATGGCCCGGTTCATGCGACGGCCTCAGCGCCTGCGGCGAGGAGGCCGGACACCGCCTCCGCCGCCTCGGCGAAGACCGGCCAGGCCCTGAAGCCCGGGGGCCTGGGCAGGGGTGCGTCGACCCGGACCTCGCCGGCGATACGCCCCGGGCCGCGGGTCAGGACCACGATCCGGCTGGCCATGTAGGCGGCTTCCTCGACATTGTGGGTGACGAAGACGATCGCCGGCCGGGCCTCGGACCAAAGGTGAAGGACGTCGTCGGCCAGGGTGCGCCGGGTGATCTCGTCGAGGGCGGCGAAGGGCTCATCCAGCATCAACAGGCGCGGCCGGGTCACCAGGGCCCGCGCCAGGGAGGCGCGCATGGCCATGCCCCCGGAAAGCTGTGCGGGCCGCGACTCCCCGATCCCGGCCAGGCCCACCCGCGCCAGGGCCTCGATCGCCCGGGCCCGCGCCTCGGGCCGCGGGGTCCCTGCAAGCTCAAGGGGCAGGGCCACGTTGGCAGCGGCGCTCATCCAGGGCGCCAGGGTCGGGGCCTGGAAGACCACAGAGGTCTCGCCGCGCCCCACAGCCCGATGGACCTGTCCTCGGGTGGCCGGTTCGAGGCCGGCGAGAAGCCGGAGGGCCGTGGACTTGCCGCAGCCTGAGGGGCCGACAAGGGCGACGATCTCACCCGCCTCTATGGTCAGGGACACAGGCCCGAGGGCGCGGCCCCGACCCCGGTAGTCGACCTCGACGTCCTGAAGGGCGGCGGTGGGACCCACGACCTACTTTCCCGCAGGCCGTACGAAGTCGAGGGTGTAGGCCTTCGTGTAGTCGAGGTCCTTGGGATAGACGCCCTGGGCGATGGCCATCTCGGCGAAGGACTTCCAGCGTCCGTCGGTCATCACGCCGATCCCGCCCGTGGAGGCGTCTCCACCCTCGACCAGGTTGTACTGGCGCATCTTCTCCCGGGCCTGGTCGAGCAGGTCCTGGCTCATCTCCGGATTGTCCTTGAGGATCAGGGCGTCGCCGGGCTTCGGGTCTCCCGTCAGGTAGGACTTCCAGCCAGCGGCGCTCGCCTCGACGAAGGCGCGGACCCGGGCCGGGTCCTTGTCGATCAGCGACTGGGGAACGAAGATCATGGCCGCGTAGGACGGATAGCCATTGTCAGCCAGCAGGAAGACCCGGGGCTTCAGTCCGACGGTCTTCTCGATCGTGAAGGGCTCGCTGGTCAGGTAGCCTTGCTGGGCCACCGACTTGTCGGCGAGGAAGGGGGCGGCGTTGAAGGTGTACTTCCGGATCTGGGAGTCCTCGAACCCGTATTTCGACTTCAGCCAGACCCAGAAAGCGGTGACCGAGGCGTCGGACAGCAGGATGGGATGGCCCTTGAGATCCTCGATCCGTTCGATCCCCTGGTCGGGGTGGGCGATCAGGACCTGGGGGTCCTTCTGCATCATGGCCGCGACGGCACGGACCGGAACGCCCTCACCGGCCAGGTTGAGGGCGATGAAGCTGTTGGAGCCCATGCCGGCCTCGACGGCACCGGCGGCGAGCAGTTGCGGGACATTCACGCCGGGTCCGCCCTGGATGATCTGGACCTTCAGGCCCCGCTTCTCGTACTCGCCGGTCGCCAGCGCCTGGTAGAAGCCGCCCTGTTCAGCCTGGGCGCGCCAGTCGGTGGCGAACCGGATCACGCTGGGGTCCGCACCCGGCTTGCCTGCGTCCTGCCGAGGCGAGCAGGCCCAGGCGAGCGCGGCGACGGCGAGGATGGTGAATGTCCTGAACAGCTTCACGGCGCGGCCTCCGGGGGTCTGGGTCCTCCGGGGCAAACTAGGCGCCTTTCAGGGGAAGGCAACCGCGAACGCGACCCCTTGGGTACAGGCCCAGATAGCAAGAGGGCGACGCACCGGTTGCCCGGTCCGCCGCCCACTTTCAGATCCGTTGGGAGACCTGAGTCCCGAGGCAGGACGGCTGCAGTCCGACGGGTCGCCCCGTCCTTCCCGCCGCGCCCGGGACCGCGATCCTGAACGGCTCCCAAGGTTACCCCCGATCACCACTCCGATCCGGCCCTTCCGCCCGGCCCCGTCCAGGTTACCCCTTCCGTCACCGCGCGTCGCCTTTCGACAAACCCACGCTCCCACCGGGCAGCCAGCGGAGCAAGGCCCCGAGGGGCGCGCGCCGTGGGCATTTCCGTGCAGGGGCGGTGGACAAGGTGTGGATCACCGGTGAAGTTTGCGGGATCCGTGAGGAAAATCAGGGGCGAGAAGATATCCACGGCTCTGGCTCAGGACCCTGGATCGCCTCCGGCCAGGCTGGCCTTGAGCTCTTCGATCTCCAGCCATTCGGTCTCTGCGGCGTCCAGGCGCTCACGTGTGCCGGCCAGTTCTGCGGTGAGGCGGGTGAAGCTCCCGGGGTCGCGGCTGTAGAGGCCGGAATCCGAGAGCCGCAACTCCAGGGCCGCGATTTCCGCGGGCAGGCCGGCGACCAGAGCTTCGGCGGCCTCCAGGCGCCTCTGGTCCCGGTAGGAAAGCTTGGTCGGCCGCGTGGGAGGGGGCGCCGCTGGGCGCTCCGCCGCCCTGCGCACTGGCGCCGGCGCGCGCGAGGACACAGGCACCAGGAATCCGGGGTTCTGCGCCTCGAAGTCCCGCCAACCCCCTGGGGTCTCGACGATGTCGCCGCGCCCGTTCAGGGCAATGGTGGAGCTCGCCAGGCGGTCGATGAAGTCCCGGTCATGGCTGACCAACAGCAGGGTGCCTGCATAGTCGCCCAGGGCCTCCTCCAGAAGGTCCAGGGTGTCCATGTCCAGGTCATTGGTCGGCTCGTCCAGGACCAGCAGGTTGGTAGGCGCAGCCAGGACCCGGGCCAGCAGAAGTCGGTTGCGCTCGCCCCCGGACAGGCTTCGCACCGGTTGGCGCAGCTGGGCGTCCGTGAAGAGGAAGGACTTGGCGTAGGCGGCCACGTGCCAGGGCTTGTCCCCTACGAGGATCTGGTCGCCTCCCAGGGGTGCCAGGACCTCCCGCAGGGTCATCTCGGGCTTCAGGTCCGCCCGGGTCTGGTCGAGATAGCCGATCTCCAGCCCCGTCCCCAGCTTCACGCTCCCGGAGTCTGGCTCCAGCTGGCCGACCAGCATCCGCACCAGGGTGGTCTTTCCCGCCCCGTTGGGCCCGACCACGGCGACCCGGTCGCCCTTCTGGATCCGGGTGGAGAAGTCGCGGATTACGGTCCGCCCAGCCCAGGCCTTGGAAATCTGACGGACCTCGATCACCCGCTTGCCAGAGCCCTCCGAGGTCGCCGCCTCCAGGCCCATCGAACCCCGGGACTGGTGCAAGAGTTCGGCCCGCTCGGCCCGCAGGTCCAGCAGGGCCCGCCGGCGGCCCTCATTCCGGGCGCGCCGGGCGGTGACACCCCGCTGCATCCAATGCTCTTCCTGCTCCAGGCGCTTCTGCAGGCGTCGGGCATCCTCTGCCTCGGTCGCTGCAATACCTTCGGCCCAGGCCTCGAAGTGGGCGAAGCCCCGGTCCAGCTTCCGGACCCGGCGGCCCTCCAGCCAGAAGCACCGGTCGGAGACGCGCTCCAGGAAGGCCCGGTCGTGGCTGACCAGCAGGATCGCCGCCCGGCTGGAAGCAATCTCCCCCTCAAGCGTGGCAATTGCCGGGATGTCGAGGTGATTGGTCGGTTCGTCCAGCAGCAGGACGTCGGCGTCCCGGGCGAAGGCCGCGGCCAGGGCCGCCCGCCGGACCTCGCCGCCAGACAGGCCTTCGGAAGGCTTGGAGGGAGGCAGGCCAAACGTCTGCAGGGCGGCCTCGGCTTCGTGCGGCGCGGCTCCGGCGGCGATCAGGTGGTCGAGGACGGTCGGGCCGGTGATCACCGGCTCCTGGGGGACCCAGGCGATGCGCAGGCCGGGAACCTGGGTTTTCTCGCCATCGTCGACCTCCACCTCGCCGGCCAGGATTCTGAGCAGGGTGGTCTTGCCCGCCCCGTTCCGGCCAACCAGGCAGGCGCGGCAGCGGAGTTCGAGGGCGAGGTCGACCCCGTCGAAAAGCATGCGCGGTCCGTCTGCGAGACGGACCTGCCTGAGGGCGAGGACCGGTGGCTTCATCGCGCCCCCTTAACCCCCGTCGCCCCATCGTCCAAGCCCCGCTGGACCGCGGGGTGGCGCCGCCCTCGCCTCCCGGCTAGACAGACACCATGACGCGTCCCTTCTGGGAGACCACCCCACTTGAGCGCATGACCCGCGAACAGTGGGAAAGCCTCTGCGATGGCTGTGGCCTGTGCTGCCTGATCCGCTTCGAGGACGTGGACAGCGGCGAGGTGATCCCGACCCGGGTGCATTGCCGCCTGCTCGATGCCGCCACCTGCAGCTGCTCGAACTATCCCGGCCGCAAGCGCGAGGTGCCTGACTGCATCTCCCTGACCCCGGCCCTCATCCCCAGGCTCGGTTGGATGCCGAAGTCCTGCGCCTACCGTCGCCTCCATGAGGGACGGGGGCTCGCCGACTGGCATCCCCTGATCAGCGGCGATCCTGAAAGCGTGCACCGTGCGGGCGTGTCGGTGCGGGGACAGACAATTTCCGAGTCCGAACTCGAGCACGAGGACGACATGGTCGACCACGCCGCTCCCGACCTCCTTGCCGAGCGCGGCCTGGACACTTGAGGCGGGCGATCTTCCTAAGCGTTGTGTTTTTGCAACACTTGCCCTTGCAGACCTGACGTCGGACCCTAACTCAGAAGCCGGTTTGTTTTCCCAGCTGAGGTGACCCCCGTGGCGCGAGATCCCTATGAGGTACTCGGCGTTCCGCGCAGCGCCGGGGCCGATGACATCCGCAAGGCCTTCCGGAAACTGGCCAAGAAGCATCACCCGGATGCCAATCCGGGCGACAAGGCCTCCGAAGAGCGATTCAAGCAGGTCAGCGCGGCCTTTGACCTTCTCGGGGACGTCGACAAGCGCCGCAAGTTTGACGCCGGCGAGATCGACGCCGATGGCCGCGAGGTCTTCCGGGGCTTCCCAGGCGGCCAGGGCGGCGGCCAGGGGCCGGGCTTCGGCGCCGGCGGATTTGAGTCTGCCGAATTCAGCGACATCCTGGGCGAGATGTTTGGACGCCGGGGTGGCCGGGGCAGTGCCCGCGGCGAGGCCGGCCCTGGGTTCTCCGCTCGCGGATCCGATGTCCGCGCCCGCCTGGAAGTCGACCTCGAGGAGGCCATACTTGGCGGCAAGAAACGCATCTCTTTCCAGGACGGGCGCACCCTTGATGTCACCATCCCCGCCGGCGCTGGCGATGGCCAGACCCTTCGACTGCGAGGGCACGGCGAGGCGGGGCGGGGCGGCAAGGGCGACGCCCTGATCGAACTTGTGATCCGGCCGCATCCTGTCTTCCGAAAGGAAGGTGAGCAACTCATGATGGACCTGCCGGTCTCCATCCCGGACGCCGTGCTCGGTGGCCGGGTCCAGGCTCCGACGCCGGATGGGCCCGTCAGCATATCGGTGCCCAAGGGCGCGAATTCGGGACAGTCCCTTCGGCTCAAGGGCAAGGGGCTTGCGGACGGTCGCGGCGGTCGCGGCGACCTCATCGCCCGCATTCAGCTCATGCTGCCTGACGCCCCGGATCCCCAGCTCGAGGCCTTCGCCACGCGCTGGCGAGAGGACCGGCCCTATGCGCCCCGGCGCCGTTGAGGGCGGCGGTTCAGCCGACGTTCATGCGATCCGTTACAGGATCGCGCCATGAGCCGGACCCTTCCGATCGTTTCCGCCCGGGCGGCGGCGTTGCTGGCTGCGGTGTTGCTGGCGGTGGCCTTGCTGACGGGGGCGTCCGGACCTTCGACGGCCCAGACCCGCCGGCCCGACCAGGACCGGGCCCGGGATGCCGTGCGCGAGGGAAGCCTTGCACCCTTGTCCCAGGTCCTCGCAGCCATTGCCGCCCGGACCCCGGGCGAGCAGCTGGACACCCGCTTCGGCGAGACCGTCGACGGCCGACCCGTCTACCTGATCACCTGGCGGACCTCAGACAACCGGGTGGTTGTGTTCGTGGCGGACGCCCGGACGGGCCGAATCCTTGAACAGAGAGGAGGCTGATCCCGTGCGCCTCCTGCTTGCCGAAGACGACCCGGACCTGGCCCGTAGCCTGAAGCTCGCCCTGGCGGAGGCGGGATACGCCGTCGACCTGGCCGCCGATGGCGCCGAGGCGGGGTTCCTGGGGGAAACCGAACCCTACGACATCGTGGTGCTGGACCTGGGTCTCCCGGTGGTTGACGGCGTTTCTGTTCTGCGGCGCTGGCGGTCGGCGGGGGTCTCAACCCCGGTCCTCATCCTCACCGCCCGGGACGGGTGGGCCGAGAAGGTCGAGGGCTTCGACGCCGGCGGTGATGACTACCTGACCAAGCCCTTCAATACCGCTGAACTGCTGGCCCGGCTGCGGGCGCTCCTGCGGCGGGCGGCGGGCCGGGCGACGGCCAGCCTGTCCAGCGGCGACCTGGTCCTCGATCCCGGCGCGGCCTGCGTCACCCTGGCGGGCGAGCCGGTGCGCCTGACTTCGCTGGAGTACCGACTTCTGCACTACCTCATGATGCACGCGGGGCGGGTGATCAGCCGGACCGAACTGACCGAGCATCTTTACGACCAGGACTTCGACCGGGACTCCAACACCATGGAGGTGATCATCGCCCGGCTGCGACGGAAAATCGGGGCCGACCGGATCCTTACCCAGAGGGGCCTCGGCTACAGGCTGGGTGCCCCCCCGGGACCTGAGCCGGCGTGACCCCATCCCCCGGCCCTTCCCTGGTCCGAAGGCTGGTCCTTCTGGCCGCCGTCGGGCTGACGGCCGTCCTGGCTGCGGCGACCCTTCTGCTCGGCCTACTTTTCGAACAGGCAGCCCTGCGCCGTTTCGACCAGGGCCTTGCAGACCTGACGGACAGCCTCGCCGCCGCCGCCCAGCCGGCCGCCAGCGAAGCGCTCACCGTCCGCGATCTCGGCGACCTGCGGACCCTGAGGGTCTATTCAGGTCGCTACTGGCAGGTGCTGAGGCCACCGACCGGCGGCGTCGGCACCGTGCTCGCCCGGTCCCGGTCCCTCTGGGACCTC
This sequence comes from uncultured Alphaproteobacteria bacterium, assembly GCA_903933475.1. Lineage (GTDB taxonomy): Bacteria > Pseudomonadota > Alphaproteobacteria > Caulobacterales > Caulobacteraceae > Phenylobacterium. Next base: position 14,100 of record CAIZKE010000345.1, read on the forward strand.
GAGCTTTCAATACCGGCCGGTCTGGCGCAACGGCTGGAGGCCCAGCCCGCTGGCACGGTCAGCTACGAGGTTCCCGGGCCCTCGGGCCAGAAACTCCGGGTCCGCGCCACGCGGCTGGTCCTGCCCGGCGATCCGGCGCCGGTGATCGTCCTGGCGGCCGAGGACCGGCGTCCCGTGGATGCGGATGTGTGGGGATTCTTCACTGCAACCTCGGTGGTCTTCGTCCTTTTGGCAGCAGGCCTGGTTGCGGCGGTGGTGATCCAGGTCAGGCTGGGGCTGCGGCCACTCTTCGCCCTGAGTGACGAGGTCGCAGACCTCCGGTCGGGGCGGGCGGAAAGTCTCCTCAGGACCTATCCGCGCGAGCTGCGCCCCCTGGCGGACCAACTCAACGCCCTGATGCGCCATAACCGCGACACCCTGGAGCGCCAACGGGCCCATGTCGGCAACCTTGCCCATGCCCTCAAGACGCCCCTTGCGGTGTTGACCACCGCCGCCTCCCGGGAGACCGGCGTTCTTGCAGACATGGTGTCGCAGCAGGCCGGGGTCATGGTGAGGCAGGTGGATCACCACCTCCGCCGGGCCCGCGCCGCCGCCCGGCATGCCGGGGCGGGCCAGTCCACCGGCGTGGCCGCGGTGCTCGACGAAATCGCACGCACGCTTGGCCGGCTCTACGCGGGAAAGGGGCCCAGGATCGACTGGGACGCTCCTGAGGAGCTCGTTTTCCTGGGCGAGCGCCAGGACTTGCTCGAGATGGCGGGGAACCTCCTCGAGAACGCCTGCAAGTGGGGCCGAAGCCGGGTTCGGGTCGTCGCAGAGGCTGACGGGACCGACAGGCTCTTCCTGACCATCGATGATGACGGACCGGGTCTGGCGCCGGCGGAGCGCGAGGCCGCCATGGCCCGGGGGGCGCGCCTCGACGAGTCGGCCCCCGGTTCAGGTCTGGGCCTCAGCATCGTCAGGGACCTCGCCCGCGCCTACGGCGGCGACCTGCAACTCTCCGGGTCTCCCCTTGGTGGCCTGCGCGCCCGGGTGGACCTGCCGCGCGCGCTGGCCTGACGCCACGGCACCCCTCGCCCTTGCGCGCCAAACCAGCTAAACGGCGGCCATGGTCGTTTTCTGGACGGCAGCGGGCCTGCTCTCGGTCGCCGCTGCGGCAGTCATCTTCCTCAGGGCAGCCCGGTCCGCTGCGGAAGCCGGCCTCGTAGACCCGACTCTCGAAGTCTATCGCCGTCAGCTGACCGAGATCGACGATCTTGCCGAACGCGGCCTCATGGAGGCCGGAGAACGGGATGCCACCCGCGCCGAGGCCGGACGGCGCCTGTTGGCGGCCGCAGATGGCCCGCAGGCTGGCTGGACGGCGTCTGAGGCACAGAGACCCGTCGTCCTTGCGGCGGCGGCCGCCGTCGGTGTCCTGGCCCTCGCCGGCTACCTCGTCGTGGGTCAGCCCGCATTACCGGACCAGCCCCTGCAGCAGCGGGTCGACGCCTGGCGGTCCAGCCGTATCACCGATCTCGACGCCACCCAGTTGGCCGCCGTCCTCCGCCAGGCCCTTAAGGTGCGTCCCGAGGCCGAGGGCTATCGATTCCTCGCCCTCGCCGAAGCCCAGTCCGGCAATCCGACCGCCGCAGCCAAGGCCCTGCGCCGGGCAGTCGCGCTCGCGCCGGGGCGGGCCGACCTCTGGGAAATGCTGGGCCTCAGCCTGATCAGTGGGGCGGGGGGCGAGGTGACCCCCGAAGCCCGGGAGACCCTCGCCACGGCCCTTCGCCTCGCGCCCGGCTCCCTCGTCTCCCGCTTCCATCTCGCCCGGGCAAGGGCGGCGTCGGGCGACCGTGAGGGCGGGGTCCGCGACCTCCAGGCGATTGCCTCGGACCTTCCGGCCGGGGACCCCCGTCGGGCCGATATCGAAACTGCGATCCGCGAGGCCCAGGCGCCCGCCGGGCCTGCGGTCGACGGTCCGGCCTCGGAGATGATCGGGCGCATGGTGTCCGGGCTCGCCGAGCGACTCCAGGCCAATCCGGATGACCCGGAGGGCTGGATCCGCCTGGTTCGCTCTTATGCCGTCCTGGGCGACATAGCGAAGCGTGACGCCGCCCTCGACCAGGCCCGTCGGCGCTATTCCGGCGCACCTGACATCCTGGGGCGCCTGGAAGCGGCGGCTCGCACGGAGCCGATGAAATGAGCGGGCTCCTTCCCAAATCCCCTCGGGCGAGACGGCGGCTGACCATCCTCGCGGCGGTGGCGCCGGTCCTGGTCTTGGCGGTGGCCCTCACCCTCTGGGGGCTCCGCGGGTCGATCTCCTATTTCTACACGCCCGCCCAGGCCGACGCCGCCAAGCCACCGCCGGGACGGTCCGTGCAGCTGGGCGGCCTGGTCGTCGACGGCAGCGTGGTCAAGCACGCCGACGGGCGCGTCGAGTTCAATGTCAGGGACAATCAGGCCACCGACCGGGTCCATTACCGGGGCGACCTGCCGGACCTCTTCCGGGAGGGACAGGGGATCGTGGCCACCGGAACCTTCCGCCAGGATGGCGTCTTCGAGGCCCGCCAGGTGTTGGCCAAGCACGATGAAAACTACATGCCCAAGCAGGTCAGCGAGTCCCTGAAGGCCCAGGGCGAATGGCGCGGCGACGGTGCGCCGGGACGGTATGCGCCATGATCACCGAGTTCGGCGCCTTCGCCCTGATCCTCGCCCTGGTGCTGTCCCTTGCCCAGGTGCTGCTGTCCGGCATCGGCAGGTACCGGCGGTCCGGCCTTCTGGTGGGGGCGGGGGAGGGTGCGGCCCTGGCCGCCTTCGGTGCCCTGGCCCTGGCCTTCGCGGCCCTGGCTCACGCCTTCGTCACGTCCGACTTCTCGGTGGCCAATGTTGCGGCCAACTCGCACTCGGAAAAACCGCTTCTGTACCGGGTCTCCGCCACCTGGGGCAGCCACGAGGGGTCCATGCTGCTCTGGAACCTCGCCCTCACGGGATTCGGTGCTGTGCTCGCCGGCCGGGGGCGGGATCTGCCTCGGGATCTCAAGGCCGTGGCGGTGGCGGTGCAGGGCCTGATCGGGTCGGTCTTCCTGGCCTATACCGTTCTGGCCTCCAATCCCTTCGTCCGCCTCGTCGATCCGCCGGTGGAGGGCCGTTCCCTCAATCCCCTGCTCCAGGACCCGGCCCTGGCCGTCCATCCGCCCTTCCTCTACGCCGGCTATGTCGGCATGTCGGTGGTCTTCTCCCTGGCGGTGGCGGCCCTGGTCGAGGGTCGGATCGACGCGGCCTGGGCCCGCTGGGTGCGCCCCTGGACCCTTGCGGCCTGGAGCTTCCTGACCGTTGGCATCACCCTGGGGGCCTTCTGGGCCTACTACGAACTGGGCTGGGGCGGCTGGTGGTTCTGGGATCCCGTCGAGAACGCCAGCTTCATGCCCTGGCTGGTCGCCACTGCCCTCCTGCACTCGGCCGTCGTGACGGAGAAGCGGGGCGCGCTTCCCGGCTGGACGGTATTCCTCGCCATCACCGCCTTCAGCTTCTCCATGTTGGGTGCCTTCCTGGTGCGCTCGGGCGTCCTGACCTCCGTCCACGCCTTCGCCGTGGACCCGACCCGGGGCGTACTGCTTCTCGGCATCCTCCTGGCGACGGCCGGGTCGGCCTTCACCCTCTTTGCCATACGGGCACCGGGCCTCGCCGCCGGCGGCGTCTTCGCGCCGGTCAGTCGCGAGAGCGCCCTGGTGGCGAACAACATCCTCCTGTCCGCGGCGAGCCTGACGGTCCTCCTGGGCACGCTTTTCCCCCTGATCCGGGAGGCGATCAGCGGCGAGGCGATCTCGGTCGGCGCGCCCTACTTCAACCTGACCTTCACGCCCCTGATGGTCCTCCTGTGCCTTCTGGTTCCCTTCGGTCCCCTGCTGGCCTGGAAGCGAGGCGACCTGTCGCCGGCCTTCCGGGCGCTCATTCCCGCCCTTGTCCTGGGCGTGCTTGCCGGCCTGGCCGCCCTCTGGTTCCTGACGCCCCGCAAGGCCTTCGCCAGCCTTGGCCTCGGCCTGGCGGCCTGGCTTATCTTGGGTGCCCTGGCCGAGGCCGCTCAACGCATCCGACTCTTTCGAGGCCCCCTTGCGGAGAGCCTTCGCCGCCTCCGGGGACTGCCACGCGGTGCCTGGGGGACAACCCTCGCCCACCTGGGTCTGGGCGTTTTTGTCCTCGGCGCCTGCTTCGAGACCGCCTGGAAACTCGAGGCCGCACAGACCCTGGCGCCGGGCCAGTCCCTGCGTGTCGGTGCCTGGGAGCTCGTCCTGAAGGACGTCCGCCCCGTCGACGGACCGAACTACGAGGCCGAAACGGCGCGCATCTCGGCCCTGCGGGATGGGCGGGAGGTCTGCGCCCTGACCCCTTCCCGCCGGTTCTACTCGGCCGGGGGCCAGACCACCTCGGAGGTGGCCATCTGCACGGTGAACCTCAGCCACCTCTACGTGGTTCTGGGTGAACGCAGACCGGGGCCGGAGGGGCGTGGGGTCTGGCTGGTCCGGGGCTTCTGGAACCCCTTGGCCCTGCTCATCTTCATCGGCCCGGCGATCATGGCCCTTGGCGGACTGGTCTCCCTGACAGACCGCAGGCTCCGGCTGGCGGCGGGTCGCCGGCGCGAGGTCCGGCCTTGAGGCGGCTTGGCGTGTCCTTGGCTGTCGCCCTGGCGGCCGCCCTGTGCCTTGCGGCGGCCTCGGATCCTGCCGAGCGCCTTCCGGACCCTGCCCAGGAGGCCCGCGCCCGGGCCCTCTTCCGGGAGGTGCGCTGCATGGTCTGCCAGAACGAGTCCATCGCGGATTCCGAAGCCGGCCTCGCGGTCGACCTGCGCCGCCTCGTACGGGAGCGGATCGCCTCTGGCCAGGACGACGCCCAGGTCCGGGGCTGGCTGGTCGATCGCTACGGCGAATTCGTCCTCCTGCGGCCGTCCTTCTCCTGGGCGAACCTTGCGCTTTGGCTGGCACCCCTGGCGGTGGTGATCGCTGGCGTCCTGGCCCTTGCGGCGCGCCTGCGACGGCCTGCCCCGGCCGACGCCGCCCTTACAGAAGCTGAGGCAAGGCGCCTGTCCGAGCTGTTGGCGGGTGCGGATGGCCATGATCCTGCCCTGAAATCGTCTCGGGACGATCCCAATGCATGACGTAATCCTCATTTGAGCGGACCCCCGCGATTTGGCATGTAGGTTTATGCCCGGCTGCGAAGGATCGCGGCGGGCCGAAGGGAAAGAAGTGAGCACCATGAGCTCGAACAAGAGCCGTTATCTCTTCGGGGCCCTCGCGGGAGCCTTTGTCGCTGGCATCGCCATGACTGCGGGTGCCGGGCTCAACGCCGCCGAGCGCACGGGAAGCGATCCGACCGCGCCGCCGGCGGCAGCGGCCAGTTCCAACTTCGCCCCGCCTCCGGGCGCGCCGATGTCTTTCGCTGACATCTTCGAGAAGGTGTCCCCTGCGGTGGTTTCGATCAACGTGACGAGCCGGGTCGATATGTCCCGACTGCAGCGACAGATCCCGGGTCTGCCCTTCGTGATTCCGCCCGGGCAGGGCGGCGAGGAGGGCAATGAGGGCGGAAGTGGTCCGCGCCGGCAGTCGGCTGGGTCGGGCTTCTTCATCTCGGCCGACGGCTACGTGGTGACCAACAATCACGTCATCGAGGACGCCGAGAGCATCAAGGTTGTCCTGAAGGACGAGACCGAGCTCGAGGCGACGGTCGTCGGACGCGACGAGGGCACGGACATAGCCGTCCTAAAGGTCAAAGGCTCGGCCTTCACCTTCGTCAACTTCGAGAATTCCGCCCGGCCCCGGGTGGGCGACTGGGTGTTGACCGTCGGCAACCCCTACAACCTGGGCGGGACCGCCACCGCTGGCATCGTCTCGGCCTACGGGCGGGACATCGGCGAGAACTTCGTCGACTACATCCAGATCGACGCGCCCATCAACCGGGGCAATTCCGGTGGCCCGACCTTTGACGTCTATGGACGCGTGATCGGGGTCAACAGCGCCATCTTCTCACCCACCGGGGGTTCCGTGGGTATCGGCTTCGCCGTACCCGCCGACGTGGCCGCCAGGGTTTCCCGCCAGCTGATCTCCAACGGCAAGGTGGTGCGCGGCTATATCGGCGCCAC
>CAIZKE010000346.1 GCA_903933475.1 uncultured Alphaproteobacteria bacterium
CCGCATGCCGGAGACCCGGGCCCTGCCCAATCCCTGGTGGTCCACGCCCAACATCCACCTGTGCACCCTGCACGACTTCCTGGCCCTCACCGATGACCTGGGTCTTCGGATCGAGGCCTGCGCGGCGCTTTCGGGCGGCCGGCCGGCGCGGCCCATCCACCCGCGCTCGGTGCTGGAAAACTGGCGGGCCGAGGCGGCCGTCTTCGTGCTGAGGCGGGACTAGGTTTTGACGACTGTCGAGAGGGTTGAGGCGACTCAGCTGACCCCCTCCGCCCCGGGGCCTTGCCCCCGTCCACCTCCCCCTAGGGGGAGGAATTATAAAGCCAATTGCTCCCCCAAGGGGGAGCTCCCGGCAAAGCCGGGTGAGGGGGTCAGCTGAGGGGCCGTTGACCCCCTCCGACGCGCTGCGCGCGCCACCTCCCCCTGGGGGGAGGAATTGGCGTCTGCAGCGCTTCGGGCGGGACTAGCCCGAGATCGCCGCGGCGTCGGCTTCGCCGGTGCGGATGCGCAGGGCGGTCTCGAGGTCCATGACGAAGATCTTGCCGTCGCCGATCTTGCCGGTGTTGGCGCTGCGGGTGATGGCCTCGATGACGGCGTCGGCGATGTCCGTGGGGACGGCGATCTCCAGCTTGACCTTGGGCAGGAGCTTCACCTCGTACTCAGCCCCCCGGTAGACCTCAGTCTTGCCTCTCTGGCGACCATAGCCGCGGACTTCCGTGACGGTGAGACCCGAGGCGCCAGCCTCGGTGACGGCATCCAGGACGGCGTCCAGGCGGCTGGGCTTGATCACGGCGACGATCATCTTCATGGGCAGGCTCCCGAGTGCGCCCGGGGACACTAACGCCGAACCGGCCCGGCGGCCAAGCCTCACCGCGCCTCAGCGTCCGGCGAGGTCCAGGAGGTACTGGCCATAGGCGGTCTTCGAAAGGGCCTCGCCGGCCCGCCGGACCTGGGCGGCGTCGATGAAACCGTTGGTGAGGGCGATCTCCTCCAGGCAGGCGATCTGCAGGCCCTGGCGTTTCTGGAGGGTCCGGACGAGTTCGCTGGCCTCCAGAAGGCTGTCATGGGTGCCGGTGTCCAGCCAGGTGAATCCGCGATCCATTTTCTGAACGAACAGGTCGCCCCGTTCCATGTAGAGGCGGTTGAGGTCAGTGATCTCCAACTCGCCCCGGGCTGAGGGGCGCACCTGCCGGGCGAGGTCGACCACGTCCCGGTCGTAGAAGTAGAGGCCGGTCACCGCCTGTCGGGAGCGCGGGCGTTCGGGCTTCTCCTCCAGGCTGAGGGCCCGGCCGGTCGCATCGAGCTCGACCACGCCGTAGGCCTCGGGCCGTTCGACCTCGTAGGCGAAGATGGTGGCACCGGTCGTGCGCGCAGCGGCGGCCTCCAGAAGCCCGGTCATGCCGGCCCCCAGGAAGATGTTGTCGCCCAGGACCAGGGCGGCCGGGTCGCCGGCCAGGAAGTCCTCGCCGATCAGGAAGGCCTGGGCCAGGCCGTCGGGGCTGGGCTGGACGGCGTAGGCCATGCGCACGCCGAACTGGGAGCCGTCGCCGAACAGGCGCTGGTAGTTCCCCAGGTACTCCGGCGAGGAGATGATCAGTATGTCCTGGATCCGCGCCTGCATGAGGATGGACAGGGGATAGTAGATCATCGGCTTGTCGTAGATTGGCAGGAGCTGCTTGTTCACCGCCAGGGTGGCGGGGTGGAGGCGCGTACCGGCGCCGCCCGCCAGGATGATGCCCTTCATGCTCCGCCCCCCTGTCGTCCGACCGCACCGGTGAGCCGGTCGACCACCTCGTCCGTCGCCTCCGTCCAGGGACGGGGCGAAAGCCCGAATGTGCGGGTGAAATGCGTCGTGTCTAGCCGGGAATTCGCTGGCCGGCGAACCGGGGTCGGCCAGTCGGCCGAGGGAATGGGGGTCAGGGCCGGGACCTTGACGCCTGCCTGGGCGGCGCGCTCGAAGATCCGGGCGGCGAAGCCATACCAGGTGGTCTCACCGGCGCCGGCGAAGTGAAAGACCCCGGCCGGCTGTGGCGCGGGGTCGGCCAGACGCCGGCAGACGGCCCCGATTGCCCCGGCGATGTCCAGGGCCGAGGTGGGGCAGCCCGCCTGGTCGTTGATGACGGAGAGGGCGTCGCGGGTCTCGGCCAGACGCAGCATGGTCCGCAGGAAGTTGGTCCCCCAGGGGCTGTAGACCCAGGCGGTCCTGAGGATCACATGGCGGGGATTGAGGGCGGCCACCGCCATCTCACCTGCAGCCTTGGAAGCGCCGTAGACGCTGACGGGTCCGACCGGGTCGTCCTCGCGGTAGGGCCGGTCAAGCCCGCCATCGAAGACGTAGTCCGTCGAGATCTGGACCAGGGGAAGGCCGCGCTCCGCGGCGGCGCGGGCCAGTAGGGCCGGCCCGAGGGCGTTTGCCGCCCAGGCCTCGGAGGCGTGGGTCTCGGCGGCGTCCACCGCGGTCCAGGCCCCGGCGTTGATAATCGCCGCCCAGGGCCGATCTCCCACCCAGCGGTGCACGGATCCGGCATCGGCCAGGTCCAGTTCCGCGCGCGGCGGGGCCACGACCTGAAAGCCGGCTGGTGGAGCCTCGCGCAGGGCGAGACCCACCTGGCCTGAGCCTCCGGTCAGGAGAAGGGCAGGAAGGCCAGAGTCGGACATGACGTTCCGTCGGGACGACCGGCTGGGCGCCGGTCGTGCACCCCGGTCAGCCCTCGGTGCGGTCGCTGGAGGTACCGGCGCGCTCGGCGGCAGCCAGGGCCCGCTCGGCAGGGGTCATCTGGCGCTCGGCGATCCGGGCCGACTTCCCGCGGCGATCGCGCAGGTAGTAGAGCTTGGCCCGGCGCACGACGCCGCGGCGCTTGACCTCGATACTTTCGATGTTCGGCGAATGGATCGGGAAGATCCGCTCGACGCCCTCGCCGAAGGAGATCTTGCGGACCGAGAAGCTCTCGTTGATGCCCTGGCCCTGGCGGGCGATGCACACGCCCTCATAGGCCTGGACGCGCTCGCGCTCGCCTTCCTTGATGCGGACATTGACGCGGAGGGTGTCGCCGGGCCGGAAGACCGGAATGGCGCGGGTGGCGACCAGACGGTCGGCTTCTTCCTTTTCCAGTTCCTGGATCAGGTTCATGGTTCAGTCCTTTCGTGCCGGGCTTTACTCGCCCTTTGCCTGTTGATTGGCGAGCCAGGCAGCCCAGAGATCCGGACGCCGTTCCCGCGTAGCGCGTTCCCGCTCGGACCGGCGCCAGGCCGCCACCTGTGCGTGGTGGCCGCTGAGCAGGACCTGCGGAATTTCCAGACCCTCGAACGTCCGCGGTCGTGTGAACTGCGGATGCTCCAGGAGCCCGTCCTCGAAACTCTCTTCACTTAGGCTCTCTGCCTGGCCGAGGACGCCGGGCACGAGCCTCACGCAGGCCTCGATGGTCACCAGAGCCGCCCCCTCGCCGCCGGCGAGGACTGCGTCTCCGACCGAGACCTCCTCGAACCCCCGGGCGTCGATCACCCGCTGGTCCACCCCCTCGAACCGACCCGCCAGGACGATGAGTCCCGGCCCGTCGGCCCAGTCTTTCACACGCGCCTGGGTCAGGGGCCGACCCCGGGCACTCATATAGAGAAGCGGACGCCCCCGCCGTTCGACGCTGTCGAGCGCCGAGGCGATCACGTCCGCCCGCATCACCTGCCCCGGCCCGCCCCCTGCGGGGGTGTCGTCGAGGAAGCCGCGCTTATCCTTGGAAAAGCCCCGGATGTCCAGCGTTTCCAGGGACCATAGACCCGCCTCGCGCCAGGCCGTCCCGACCAGCGAAACTCCCAGCGGCCCGGGAAAGGCCTCGGGGAACATGGTCAGGACAGTGACCTCGAAGGGCGGCGGCGCGGACATGCGGGGCTTGTGGACGAAGACGGCATATTTATCGAGTCCCGGCGTCGCCCCGCGCTCGCCTTGCCGCGCCGGTCGACTGGCTCTATGCCCTGCTCTTTCGCATCTGCAGCATTGATCCCCAAGCCATGTCCAAACCCGAAAACCTCGTCGACACCCTGGCGCTCGAGCGCCTTGAGGTGAACCTTTTCCGCGGACTGTCGCCGAACGAGGGACCAGGCCGGATTTTCGGCGGACAGGTCATCGCCCAGTCCTTGCTGGCCGCCTATGGCACGGTCGAGGACCGGGTCTGCCATTCCCTGCACTGCTATTTCATCCGTCCGGGCGACCCGACCATACCGATCCTCTTCGACGTCGACCGGTCCCGCGACGGCGGCAGCTTTACCACCCGCCGGGTGATCGCCGTCCAGAACGGCAAGCAGATCTTCAACCTCGCCGCCTCCTTCCAGGCGCCGGAAGAGGGCTTCGAACACCAGGCCGCCATGCCGGCCGTGGCCGGGCCCGACGAACTTCCCGCAGAAGCCGAGGCCCTCAAGGCGGCCCTTGAGAAGATGCCGGAGGAGGCGCGCAAGTGGGCGATGCGTCCGCGGCCCATCGAGATGCGCCCGGTGGACGGCTCCAGCCTCTTCGACCGGGAGCGGCCCGAGGCGCGGGAGCCGAAGAGCGAGGTCTGGTTCCGCGCCCGGGCGCCGATCGGCGAGGATCCCGTCCTGCACCAGGTGCTCCTGTCCTACGCCTCGGACATGAACCTGTTGTCCACCGCCATGCGGCCGCACCGGGTTCACTGGCAGACACGCAACTTCCAGTCCGCCAGCCTCGACCACGCCATGTGGTTCCACAAGCCGATGAACTTCAACGACTGGCACCTCTACGCCCAGGACAGCCCCAGCGCCGCCGGCGGCCGGGGCTTCATCCGCGGATCGATCTATTCCCGCGAGGGGGTCCTGGTGGCGAGCGTGGCCCAGGAAGGCCTGCTCCGGCTGCGCAAGGACTGACCCGGTCTATTCGGTCTCGGCGGGGGGTTGGGCGACGATCCGACCTCCGGCGAGGTCGATCTCCGGGACGGCCTCCCGGGTGAAGGGCAGCCAGAAGGAGGGGGCCCCCTCGGGCTTGATCTCCAGGAGGTCCCCCGCGCCGAAGTCCTGAACTCCACGCACGGCCCCGAGCACCTGCCCGTCCGGGGTCTCGACCCGCATTCCGACCAGGTCGGTGAGGTAGAACTCGTCCTCGTCGGGCGCCGGCAGGGCTTCCCGCAGGACGTGCAGCTTCAGGCCCCTCAGGGCCTCGGCCTGCTCGCGGGTCTCGACCCCGGCGGCCCGGGCGACCAGGCCGCCCTTGACGGGCCGCGCGCCGGACAGTGCCGGCGCCGGGGAGCCGTCCGCCCGCCGCAGGTCGCGGTATTCGGCGAGGGTCATGGGATCGGCGGTGAAGCTGGTCACGCGCGCGTCGCCGCGGACGCCGAAGGCGCCAGCGATATGTCCGACAAGGATCAGCCGATCCGCCATTTCAGACCCCGGATCGGCCCGACGCGGGACGTCGGGCCGTCAGGTTCAGCCTTCCGAGGGGGTCTCTTCGGCGGCGGCTTCCTCAGTCGGGGCCTCAACGGCGACCTCAGCCGGAGCCTCAGCCGGGGCCTCAACGGCGACCTCAGCCGGGGCCTCGACCGGGGCCTCAGCGGCGACCTCAACCGGAGCCTCAGCCGGAGCTTCGGGCTCGGGCTCGGGCGCAGGCGGCGGCGCGGCGGCGGCGGCTTCGGCGGCGGCGGCGAGGTCAGCGGCCTTCTGGGCCTTTTCCCCGGCGCGCTCCTTGGCCTTTCGGCCAGGTTCGCCCTTCTTCAGGTTGCTGCCGGCCTGCCAGGTGACCAGGCCTTCGGTGGCCAGGAAGCGGGCGACGCGGTCCGAGGGCTGGGCGCCCTTGGCGATCCACTCGCGGATGCGCTCGACCTTGAGGGTCACGCGGGTGGGGTCGTCCTTCTTCAGGAGGGGGTTGTAGGTGCCCACCTTCTCGATGAAGCGGCCATCGCGGGGCGCATGGCTGTCGGCGACAACGATGGAATAATAGGGGCGCTTCTTGGCGCCACCGCGGGCGAGACGAATCCTGAGCATTGGGTGTCCTTGAGGTTCGAGTGTCTGATTAGGATTTCTTGAAGGGGTTGAAGCCCGGCGGCAGGCCGCCGCCGAGTCCGGGGAGTTTCAGGCCGCCGGGTAGTCCGCCAGGCAGCTTGTCGGCCATTTTCGCCAGCGCCTCGAGCTGGGCCGCGTCGGGTGTGGGCACCTTGCCGCCACCGAGGGCCTTCAGGCGGTCGAGTCCGCCAGCGCCAGCGCCACCGCCTCCGAGCATGCCGGCCATGCGTGCAAAGCCCTTGCCGCCGTCCCGGCTCATCATCTTGAAGGTGTCGGCCATCTGCCGGTGCTGCTTCAGAAGGCGGTTGACCTCGGCCACGTCGACCCCGGCCCCTGCGGCGATCCGCCGCTTGCGGGAGGCCTGAAGGATGTCGGGCTTGCGGCGCTCGGCCTTGGTCATGGACGAGATGATCGCCGACTGGCGGTCGAGGCTCTTGTCCGAGACGTTGGCCTCGGCGATCTGCTTCTTGATCTTCTGGACCCCGGGCAGGAGGCCCATCAGACCCTCCATGCCGCCCATGCGCTTCATCTGGGCCAGCTGGTCGGACATCATGTCGAGGTCGAACTGGCCCTTGGCCAGGCGACGGGCCATGGCCTCGGCCTTGGCGGTGTCGAGGTCCTGGGTGGCCTTTTCCACGAGGGCGACGATGTCCCCCTGGCCGAGGATGCGACCGGCCACCCGGGCGGCGTCAAAGACGTCGAGGCCGTCGACCTTCTCGGAGACGCCAAGGAACTTGATGGGCAGGCCGGTGACCGCCCGCATGGACAGGGCCGCACCGCCGCGTCCGTCGCCGTCCGCCCGGGTCAGGACCAGGCCGGTCAGGGGCAGGCGTTCATGGAAGGCCTGGGCCGTGCGCACGGCGTCCTGGCCGGTCAGGCTGTCGGCCACCAGCAGGGTCTCGGTTGGCGAGGCGATCTGCGCGATCTGCGCAGCCTCGGCCATCATCGGTTCGTCCAGCGTGGTGCGGCCGGCGGTGTCGAGGATCAGCACGTCATAGCCGCTGAGCCTGGCCGCCTGCATCGCGCGCCTGGCGATGTCGGTCGCCGACTGGCCTGGGACGATCGGCAGGGTGTCGACCCCGACCTGGGTCCCCAGCAGGGCCAGCTGCTCCATGGCGGCGGGACGGCGCGTGTCCAGCGAGGCCATCAGGACCTTCTGGCGGTCCATCCTTGTCAGGCGCAGCGCCAGCTTGGCCGAAGTGGTCGTCTTGCCCGAGCCCTGCAGGCCGGCCATCAGGATCACCGACGGCGGATTCAGGGCCAGCTTGAGCCCGACCGGCTCCTCGCCGCCGAGCATCTCGACCAGGCCGTCGTAGACGATCTTGACCACCTGGTCGGCCGGCCGGATCGAGCGGATCACCGCCTCGCCCAGAGCGTCCTCGCGGGCCTTGCTGATGAAGTCCTTGACCACCGGCAGGGCGACGTCGGCCTCGAGCAGGGCGACGCGAACCTCGCGCAGCGCCTCGTCGATGTCCTTCTCACCCAGAACGCCCCGACCGGAGAGTCGGTCGAAGACGCTGCCAAGTCGTTCTGTAAGGCCGTCGAACATGTCGTTCTGAACCGCTAACCCAAGTCGAAAGGCCAAACGCAATTCGCCCCCGTGGACGATCACGTCGACGGGGGGCCTCGCCGCCCTCGTCCCACCCTGAAATCCGGTTGGGGGTCGTGGCGGTGGAGGGCGCTGAACTGCATCTGCGCCGGGAGGCGGGCCTTATGCGCGGAAAAGGCCGCGAAATCAAGCTCGGCTCGCGGGGACACGCACTGACGTTTGTGTCCCCGCATCCCGTCAGGAGACGGGGAAGCCCCGAACCTTCAGGAGCGCGGTCACGTCCGGGTCGCGACCCCGGAAGCGACGGTAGGCCTCGGCCCGGTCGGTGGCATTGCCCTCGGCCAGGATGATCGCCTTGTAGCGGCGGGCAATGTCCGGATTGAACACGTCGCCCGACTCCTCGAAGTAGGCCCAGGTGTCCGCGTCCATCACTTCCGACCAGAGGTAGGAATAGTAGCCAGCCGAGTAGGCGTCGGAGGTGAACAGGTGATTGAACTGCGGCAGGCGGTGCCGCATCACGATCTCCTTCGGCATCCCCAGCCGGGCCAGGCTCTCGCGTTCGAAGGCGTCGATGTTGGTCGGCGGCGTGGCCCGGGTGTGAAGGTCCATGTCGACCAGCGCCGAAGACAGGTAGCTGACCGTCGCGTAGCCCTGGTTGAAGGTCTGCGAGGCCTCGATCTTGTCGACCAAGGCCTGCGGCATCGGCTGGCCGGTTTCGACGTGCTTCATGAAGCCATCGAGGATTGGCCGGCTCAGCACCCAGTGCTCGTGAACCTGCGAGGGATACTCCACGTAGTCCCGTGGCGTGTTGCCCAGCGCCGGATAGGTCACCGTCGACGACAGGTAGTGCAGGGCGTGGCCGAACTCGTGGAACAGGGTCTCGGCGTCGTCCAGCGAGATCAGCAGCGGCTGGCCGGGCTCGGCCTTGGTGAAGTTGTTGTTGTTCGACGCCAGCACGTTCTGCGGCCCGTCGAAGGTCGAGTAGGCCCGGTAGGTGGTCATCCAGGCGCCTGACCGCTTGCCGGGGCGGGCGAAGTCGTCGGAATAGAACAGGCCGATGTGACGCCCGCTGGCCTTGTCCTTGACCTCGAAGACCTCGACGTCGGGGTGGAAGCCGGGGACCGTCCCGGCGGGCAGCCGAACGAAGTCGAAGCCGTACAGGCGCTCGGCCATGTAGAAGGCGCCGCGCTTGACGTTGTTCAGTTCGAAGTACGGTTTGATCTCGTTGGTATCGAGGTCGTACTTCACCTTCCGGACCTTCTCGGCGAAGTAGAGGTAGTCCCAGGGCTCGATGTCATGGCCGGCGATCTTGCGCATGTCGGCCACTTCCTCGGCGACGCGTGCCTTGGCCGGCGCCCAGACGCGGTTCATCAGGTCCATCGCCTTGGCCGGGGTCTTGGCCATCGTGTCCTGCATCCGCCAGTCGGCGTGATGGGCAAAGCCCAGCAGCTTCGCGCGCTCGGCCCGCAGCTTCACGATCTCGGCGATGGTCGCGTTGGTGTCGTTGGCATCGCCGTTGTCGCCACGGCCGACGAACTTGCGCCAGACCTTCTCGCGCAGACCGCGATCATCGGCGAAGGTCAGGAAGGGATCGACGCTGGAGCGGGTGTTGACGATCACCCAGCCCTGGATCCCGCGGGACCGTGCAGCGGCAGCCGCCGCCGCCCTGTTGGACGCGGGCATGCCGGCCGTACCGGCTTCGCTGGAGATCACGGTCCAGGTCTTTTCGTCGCCGACGACCTTCTGGCCAAAGCTTGTGAAGACGTTGGACAGGGCGGTGTTGATGCGGCCCAGTTCGGCCTTGCCGGCGGCGTCGAGCGCCGCGCCGTTGCGCACGAAGCTGTCGCGGCTGCGGGTCGCCACGCGGGTCTGCTCGGCGGTCAGGCCGGCAGCGGCGGCACCGTCAGCGACCGCCTTGACGCGCTTGAACAGGGCTTCGTTGAAGGTGATCTCGTCACCGGCGGCCGACAGCAGCGGCGACACCTCGGTGTCCACGGTATTGTAGTCGTCCGAGCCGATATTCTGGGTCATCACGCCGAACAGAGACAGGGCGCGGTCCAGCGGCTCGCCGGCCATCTGCATCGGCACCAGGGTATTGGCGAAGGTCGCGGGCTCGGGATTGTTCGCGATCGCCAGGACCTCGGCGCGCTGCAGGTCGATGCCCTCCAGGATAGCTTGGCGCAGCTTGGTGGCGCTCACCTTGTCCCAGGGTGGCACGCCGCCGTAGGGGCCGGTCCACTTCTGCAGCAATTCTGCCTTCGGGGTCTGGCTCGGCAGGACCGCGCGGGCGACTGCGGCGTCCCCGGCCAGGGTGGTGGCGGGAACTCCGCCCCCGACCAGACGGCCTGTCGAGGCGCAGCCGGTGACGGCCAAGAGGCTTGCGCCCCCGGTAAGGACATGGCGTCGATGCATGATCGCTCCGTGGTCAGAAAATGTCATGGTGATCCATCTTGGGCGCATTCCCGGTAATCGTCACATGAACGGACTGTAATGCACCGCATGGACGCCTAGCGGGCAGAGCGCTAAAGCCAGTTCATGTCCATTGGCGTCTTCGATTCTGGTGTCGGCGGCCTGTCCGTGCACCGCGCGCTCGTCGAGCGGTTTCCCGCCGTCGACTTCGTCTATCTCGCCGATCAGGCCAATGCGCCCTACGGCGGCCGCCCGGGCGAGGAGATCGTCGATCTCACCAGGGCTGGCTGCATCCGGCTGTTCGATGAAGGTGCCAGCCTTGTCGTTCTGGCCTGCAACACGGCTTCGGCCATCGCCCTGCGCCGGCTGCAGCAGACCTGGCTGCCGGGATACCGTCGCGAGACGGGCCGCGCCCTGAACGTGCTGGGGATCATTGTCCCAACCATCGAGGCGGCCACCGGCTTGCCCTGGGAGCACGAGGCCGACCGCCGCGGCGAACAGGTGACCAAGGTCGATGTTCTCGGCGTCTTTTCCACCCCAGGTACCGCCAGCAGTCGCGTGTTCGAGATCGAGATCGACAAGCGCAAACAGGACCTCGCCGTCTTCTCCGAACCCTGTCCGAACCTGGCGCGGATGATCGAGGAGGGTGCCGGGCAGGCGGTGCTGGCGACGGAGATTGCGGGCCACGTCGACGCCCTGCGCCGCCGTATCGGCCGTCACCCTGACCGGGCCGTGCTCGGCTGCACCCACTACGAGATCGTTGCCGACCTGTTTCGCGCCGCCCTGCCGCCCGGCACGCCGCTGATCCACCAGCCGGATGCCACCGCCGATGCGCTGGGTCGCTACCTGGAGCGGCACCCGGAGTACGGCGCCGGCGGAACCGGCCAGCGCCGTTTCCTCACCACCGGAACGCCCGGCCCGCAGAACGCCCTCGCCGCCGGGTTCTGGGGCGGCCCCCTGCGCTTCGACCCGGCTTGAGGCGCGGGACTGTTTTTTGCCGCTACCCTAAGGCCGGCTGGCGCGGCAAGATGTCCCCATGAAGCTGCTGCTCTCCCCCGCCTCGCCCTATGCCCGCAAGGTCTGGCTGGCCGCCGCCGAACTCGGCCTCGAAGGCCGGATCGAGGCGACGAACGCGTCCGCCTCGCCGGTCGCCGACACGCCCGAGCTCTCGGCCCTGAACCCCCTTGGCAAGATCCCGGTCCTGATCACGGATGAGGGTGACGCCCTCTTCGACAGCCGGGTGATCGCCGACTACCTCGACAGCCTCACCCCCCGGCGGCTGTGCCCTGCCAGCGGCGAGGCCCGCTGGCGGGTCCAGACTCTCCACGCTGCTGCAGATGGCCTGCTCGATGCGGCCTTGCTCGCCCGGTACGAGGAGGCACTTCGGCCCGAACCCCTGCGCTGGGCCGACTGGCGGCGGGGACAGGGCGAAAAGATCCGCCGGGTCCTCGACATGCTGGAGGGCGTAGATCTCCGCCCCGGCGATGACGCCCGGATCTGCGACATCGCCGTTGCCTGTGCCCTTGGCTACCTTGATTTCCGCTTTGCCGCCGAACCCTGGCGCCCCGGCCGGCCAGGCCTGACCGCCTTCTTCGACGCCTTCACCCTCCGCCCGGCCTGGGCCCAGAGCGATCCGGCGCGCGCCAGGTGACCGGGCCGCCGCCGTCTTTCTCCGGGCGGGATGCCCTGGCCGCCCGCTTCCTCAGCGGCGGGGGCCGGCTGGGCCGCCGGGACTTCCTGGTCTCGGCCCTGGTCCTCCTGGCCATCGCCGTCGTCTACGATGCCGTGTCCGCCGGCCCCCTGCAGTGGATCACCGGCTGGCTGGTCTGGCCGCTCCTGGTCTGGGTCGCGGCCTGCCTCCTGGCCCGGCGCCTGCATGACCGCGGACGGAACGGCTGGTTCGCCGCCCTGGTCCTGGCCGCCCTTGTCGCCGTTTGGCCCCAGCCCTCGGGGTTCCTCGACTTTCCCTTCGTCCTGGTCCTGATCTGGGCGGTCGTGGAATTGGGCGTGCTCTCCGGCGAGACCGGGGTGAACCGCTATGGGCCTCCGCCAGCCGGGGGTTCGACCCTCGTCTAGACCGGCGGTTCCGCTGGCGTCACCGGCCCGAACACCCCGGTGAAGGCGGAGCGCAGGGCGTCGTCCGCGTCCTCCAGGCTGCAGGTCAGGCCCAGGTCCGCAAGGCTGGTCACCCCGTGGGCGGTCTGGCCGCAGGGCACGATGCCACTGAAGTGGGAAAGGTCCGGTTCGACGTTCAGCGAAATCCCGTGGAAGGAGACCCAGCGCCGGACCTTGACGCCGATGGCGGCGATCTTGTCCTCCCGCGCCGGCACCCCGGGGCTGTGTCGCTCGATCCAGACGCCCACCCGGCCCTCGCGGACCACGCCGTCGACGGCGAACCGGGCCAGGGCGGCGAGGATCCAGGCCTCGAGGGCCTGCACGTAGGCGCGGATGTCCTTCTGGCGTGCCGACAGGTCGAGCATGACATAGGCCACCCGCTGGCCGGGGCCGTGGTAGGTGTACTGCCCGCCCCGGGGGCTACGGAAGACGGGGAACCGCTCGGCATCGAGGAGGTCGGCCTCCCGCGCCGAGACCCCGGCGGTATAGAGGGGCGGGTGCTCCAGCAGCCAGACCAGTTCTGAGGCTTCGCCGCGGGCGATGGCCTCGGCCCGGGCCTCCATGGCCGCCGCCGCCTCGGGATAGGGCGTCAGCCCGGGCGAGACGGCCCAGCCGCAGGCGGCGCCGTCCATACGCCGGAAGTCCGGCCTGTTTAACGTCCGGTCAATCATGTTGCGCGCAATCTGTTCGCGGTTGAGTCGCCGCGCAAGCTTTGCGCGGACCGGTTTGCGTTCTTGGAAGGTGACCCGCCTTGGGCCAGATCAACTCCGTCAACGTCGAAATCTCGGTGCTCCTTGGCCGGTCTATCCTGCCCATGGCCCAATTGCTCCGGATGGGCCGCGGTGCCGTCATCCCCCTGGACGCCACGGTCAATGACGAGGTCTGGATCCTCGCCAACAACCATCCCGTGGCCCGTGGCGAGATCCAGGTCAATGATGACCGAATCGCCATCACGGTGACGCGGGCGGCGGACATCTACGACTTCATGGCGGGCTCCAGTTCCTGATCGCGCTTCACAAAGCCGTCCGGCTTTGGTAGGCCCCCCGCTCACCACGCGCGGTCGTGGCGGAATTGGTAGACGCGCAGCGTTGAGGTCGCTGTGGGGCAACCCGTGGAAGTTCGAGTCTTCTCGACCGCACCAGTGAGTCAAAGGGTCCGGGGACAAGGTCCAGTCTGAAACGCATAGCGCCGGGAGGGCAGGTCCGCATGAGTCGCGACACTGAACATTCCCTGCGC
Organism: uncultured Alphaproteobacteria bacterium; assembly: GCA_903933475.1. Taxonomy (GTDB): domain Bacteria; phylum Pseudomonadota; class Alphaproteobacteria; order Caulobacterales; family Caulobacteraceae; genus Phenylobacterium. The sequence continues at coordinate 13,307 of CAIZKE010000346.1, forward strand.
GATGACGTGACGGTGGGCGGTCCGGTCGTCGAGGACCTCGAGGACCTGGCCCTCGGCGACGACTACGCGCTCAATCCCGACTTCGTGGCCCTTGTGGTCGACGCCGCCGACCGGGGCGACGCCGAACGCCTGCGCGAGCTCCTGGCCGCCCTCCATCCCGCCGACGTCGCCGACCTGATGGGCTTTCTGTCGGCGGGGGACCGCGAGGAGGTGATGGCCCACCTCGACCCGGAGGCCCTGGCCGAGATCCTGTCCGAGATCGAGCCTGAGATCCGTGAGGAACTGCTTGAGCGCATGCCCTCGGCCACCCTGGTCCGGGCCCTCGGCGAGATGGACTCCGACGACGCCGTGGATCTGGTCGAGGACCTGGAGGCCGACAAGCGGGCCCAGGTCCTGGCCGCCCTGCCCGACGTCGACCGGGCCGCCATCGAGACGTCCCTGGCTTACGAGGAAGAGTCCGCCGGCCGCCTCATGCAGCGCGAGGTGGCCTCAGCGCCCCAGTTCTGGACTGTCGGCCAGGCCCTCGATCACTTCCTTGTGGCCGGCGATGAGATGCCGGAGCTGTTCTTCGACGTCTACGTGGTCGACCCTTCCCACCGGCCCCTGGGCGGGGTCCCCGTCAGCCGCCTGCTCCGACATGACCGCGATACGCCCCTGGCCCGGATCATGGAGCCCCTTACCGAGATTCCGGTGGGCATGGACCAGGAAGAGGCGGCCTATATCTTCGACAAGTACCACCTGATCTCCGCCCCCGTGGTCGAGCCGGGTGGCCGGCTGGTGGGCCAGCTGACCGTCGACGACATTGTCGGCGTCATCCGCGAGGCGGGCGAAGAGGACATCCTGGCCCTGGCCGGCGTGTCCGATGTCGGACGTGACGCCAGCCTGGCCGGCGCCATCCGCTCGCGCCTGCCCTGGCTGGTCCTCAACCTGGGCACGGCGGCCCTGGCCTCGAGCGTGATCGGCGCCTTCCAGGGGGTGATCGCCCAGGTCCTGACCCTGGCCATCCTCATGCCCATCGTCTCCTCCCTGGGCGGGAATGCTGGCACCCAGACCCTCGCCGTGGCGGTTCGCGCCCTGTCGAGCCGGGAGCTGAACGCCGCCAACTCGGCCCGCATCATCGGCCGAGAGGTGGCGACAGGCCTCCTGAACGGCTCGATCCTGGCCGTGCTCCTGGCCGCCGCCGTCTGGCTCCTGTTCCAGGATCCGCGGCTTGCCCTCACCGTGGGGCTGGCCATCGTGGCCAACTTCTTCGTCGCCGCCCTGGCCGGGATCCTGGCCCCGATCATTCTGGACCGCCTTGGGCGGGACCCGGCGGTCTCGTCCTCCGTGCTGGTGACCTTCGCGACCGACTTCATGGGCTTCCTGGCCCTCCTCGGCATTGCCCGGCTGATCATGCTCTAGGCGTCCCGCCTCGCCCCCCGGGTTCCTGCGTGGTATTTCACGGGCCATGAGCCAGCCTGAATTCAACTTCGCCCTGGGTGAGACCACCGACGCCCTGCGGGCCTCCGTCGCCCGTTTCGCTGCCGAGCGCATCGCCCCGCGCGCCGCGGCCATCGACCGGGACAACGCCTTCCCCCGCGACCTCTGGCCACAGATGGGCGCCCTGGGCCTCCTGGGTCTTACGGTGGAGGCCGAGGATGGCGGCGCCGGCCTGGGCTATCTCGAGCATGTGGTGGCCATGGAGGAGATCTCCCGGGCCTCGGCCTCGGTGGGCCTGTCCTACGGCGCCCAGTCCAACCTCTGCGTGAACCAGATCCGCCGCTGGGGAACCGAGGCCCAGAAGGCCCGCCATCTGCCCCGGCTGATCTCGGGCGAGCATGTCGGCGCCCTGGCCATGAGCGAGGCGGGATCGGGCTCGGACGTCGTCTCCATGCGCCTGCGCGCCGAGCGGCGAGGCGACCGCTATGTCCTCAACGGAACCAAGTTCTGGATCACCAACGGCCCCCACGCCGACGTCCTTGTGGTCTATGCCCGCACAGATCCAGACGCCGGCCCCCGGGGCATCACCGCCTTCCTGATCGAGCGCGGTTTCGCCGGCTTCTCCACCAGTCCCAAGCTCGACAAGATGGGCATGCGCGGCTCCGACACCGCCGAGCTGGTCTTCCAGGACTGCGAGGTCCCAGAGGAAAGCGTCATGGGGCCAGTGAACGGCGGCGTCGGCGTCCTGATGAGCGGACTGGACTACGAGCGGGCGGTGCTGGCGGGCGGGCCGCTGGGCATCATGCAGGCCTGCCTGGACCTGGTCGTGCCCTATGTCCGCGAGCGCCGCCAGTTCGGCCAGGCCATCGGTGCCTTCCAGCTCATCCAGGCCAAGGTGGCGGACATGTACGTGGCCCTGAACTCGGCCCGGGCCTATGTCTACGCCGTGGCGCGGGCCTGCGACGCGGGCCAGGCCACCCGCCACGATGCCGCCGGCGCCATCCTCCTGGCCTCGGAAAATGCTGTGAAGGTGGCGCTGGAGGCCATCCAGGCCCTGGGCGGCGCGGGCTACACCCGCGATTTCCCCGCCGAGCGCCTGCTACGCGACGCCAAGCTCTACGACATCGGCGCGGGCACCAACGAGATCCGCCGCTACCTGATCGGCCGGGAGCTGATCGGCGCATGAGGCGATTGCGGCCGTGGTTCTATGTCTCGACGAAGGACAGGGTCATGCCGTCCCAACCCTTCTCGCCTACGGTCTGCAGGGCGGTTGAGAACAGGCGCGGTTCGCGGCCGAGACGCTCGGTGAAGGTCCGGACGCCCCGGACCCGATCATCTTCGGAGTCGGGATCCAGAACGGCGCCGCCGCGAACCACATTGTCGCCGATGATAAGTCCGCCAGGCCGTGTCAGCTTCAGCGCCCAGTCCAGATAGGCGGGATTGTTCGGCTTGTCGGCATCGATGAAGACGAGGTCAAACGCAGGGCCGGCGTCCGCGGCGAGGCGGGCCAGGGACTCCAGCGCTGGACCGACGAGGATCTGAACCCGGTCGCCGATCCCCGTGCGGTCCAGGTTCTGACGGGCCAGGGCGGCGTAGGCCGGGGACACCTCCAGGGAGATCAGCTGGCCTCCGGCTGGCAGGGCTTGCGCCATCCAGGTCGCTGAGACCCCGCCCAGGGTTCCGATCTCCAGAATGCGGCGGGCACCCGTGGCCTTGACCAGAAGGGACAGGAACCGGCCTTGCAGGGGTGAGACGTCGTGGGGGGGAAGGCCTTCGGCGGCGTTCGTCTCCCGGATTCTGGCCCACAAGGGGTCCTTTCCGATCAGCCTCTCGGCGAAGTAGGCATCCACCGCGACCCAGGCCTGGTCCTCGCCCTGCATCCCTTGTCCTCCGCTTTACCCGCCAGTCACAGCCGCATCCGGGTGCCGTAACGAAACGGGCGGCCCGGTTTCCCGAGCCGCCCGACACCGATCGTGGAAGTCACAGCTTCGCACAAAGACGATGGGAGAATGCTACCGCGCGAGCGCGGAGGTCATAAATCCAGCAGCGACTTCCGAGGGATAACGGTGAGACACTGGATCACCTCCTTTCAAGGGTTGGACAAGGACACCAGCGTGTGCCTGCTTCGCCGGGTCTGACAAGCTGGCTTTTTGTCCTGTCAGGGGGATGCGGGGACCGGCTGGGGCGTGCGCCTGCGCAGGTCTTCCAGCGGGCGGTCCAGGTGGTCGATGGCGGCGATGGCGGCGGCGTGGCCGGCGGCCACGGCGGGGTCATAGGCACTCCAGTCGCGGATCTCGACCCCGGCCAGCTCAGGCAGGATGAGGACGTCCGCCGCCTCCCGATCCGAGGCCAGGTCGCGGCCGGAGGATACGGTCGCCGCCCGGATCAGCAGGGAGACGATGGGCGGTCCCTTGCGCCACTGGCCCGAGAGGATCCAGCGCAGCATGGAGCGCGGCCGGACAATGTCGGCGGCGGTGATGGACAGGCCGCGGCTGACGTCGACCCCGATGATGGGGCCCGAAAGGCCGCTGCGCATGACGTCCACAGGCAGGTTCTTCAGGACGGCGCCGTCCACCAGGACATTCTGGCCCTGGGTGGCGGGAGGCAGAAGGCCGGGCAGGGAGATCGAGGCCCGCAGGGCCGCCCGGACCAGGCCGCGTCTGTGCACCTGCGGTACGCCCGTGGTCAGGTTGGACGAGACGCAGAAGCAGGGCCGCCAGAGGTCGGCGAACTGTACGTCTCCGAAGTTCTCCTCGAGCCTGCGGGCGACCTTTCCGCCCCGGGTCATGGCGAGCATGGGGAAGGCGATGTCATCCAGGGGACTGGAATCGACGAAGGCGAGGCGGATCCGCCGGTCCATCTCCTCCAGGTCCCAGCCGAGGGCCAGGCCGGCGGCGATGACCCCGCCCATGGACGCGCCGCCGATAAAGTCGATGGGTACGCCCCGCTCCGTGAGGGCGCGGATCACCCCGATGTGGGCATAGGCCCGGGCGCCGCCGCCTGACAGGACCAGGCCCACGGCCCTGCCGGTCAGGCGCCGGACAAGCCGTTCGAGGTCCCCAGGGTCGCCCCGGCGGATATGGGTCAGCCCCGCTGCCCCTGTCGCCGTCATCCAGGCCTCGCTGCCCCTTGGCCTGCGGATACCCGCCGGCTGGACGAGGATCAGTTCAGCGCCAAGGCCAAGCGCCGCCGGTATCGCGGCGGCGGATCCGGGCGGCGGAGGGTAATCACCGCGTCCGACGCGGAAGAGCCGGTCGACCTGGCGGGCGATCTTGGCCGCCCAGGCCTGTTCCTCCAGGTTGGCCATGTAGAGGACGTAGTCGACCCCGTGCTCGAGGTTCGAGAACCAGGAAGACTCCTCGTCCTGGGCCTCGACCCCGGCGACGGCGACGGAATAACCGGTCGCCCGGATGCGCGCGGCGAGCGCCTCCACCAGCTCCCGAAGGCCGTCCATCGGCCCGGCCGTGACAAAACCGAAGACCGAGGGCTCTACCAGGGCGGCGGGCCGCCCGGCGTTCCGGGCGCGGCCGACCATCTGCCGCGCCACGTCCACCATGATGTCCGGATCGGCGTCGCAGGCCTCGAAAAAGGCGTCGCGGTCCACGGAGATGATTTCGGAATCCCTGAGGGCGGTCAGCCGGCCCGAGTGCAGGCCGCCGGTGATCAGGCTCATTTC
>CAIZKE010000347.1 GCA_903933475.1 uncultured Alphaproteobacteria bacterium
GGCAAGGACAACGACCTGCTCTTCGGGGATGCCGCCTGGGACATCGTCTATGGCAACCTGGGCAATGATACCGTCGACGGCGGCGCCGGGAACGACTGGGTGCGCGGCGGCCAGGGCGACGACACCGTCATGGGCGGGGCCGGCGACGACTGGATCTGGGGCGACAAGGGCAACGACACAATCAGCGGCGGCGCCGGGGCGGACATCTTCCACAGCCTGGTCGGCGCGGCCATCGACCGCATCCTCGACTTCAACTTCGCCCAAGGCGACAGGCTGGTTCTGGATGGTGCGCCGTCACGGACTGTCGCCCAATCTGGCGCAGACGTCATCGTCGACATGGGCAATGGCGACCAGGTGATCCTGGTGGGGGTCAGCCTTTCCAGCCTCGGGGCCGGCTGGATCACCTGATCCCCCTCAGAACCCCCCCGTCGCCATGGCGGCCAGGGCCATGACCAGGCACACCCCCGCTGCCGGCAGGGCGGTGAACTTCTGGTGGGCACCCATCTCCACCCGGGCGAGGCCCACCAGCAGCCAGGTGGAAGGCACCAGGGGGCTCAGGAGATGGAAGGGCTGGCCCATCAGGGCCGCTCTCGCCATGGCCGCGGGGTCGATCCCGTGGACGGCGCCAGCCTCAGCCAGCACCGGCAGCATGCCGAAGTAGAAGGCGTCGTTCGACAGGAAGAAGGTCCCGGGCAGGCTGGCGGCCGCCACGGCCGGGGCCAGGTGCGGGCCCAGGGCCCCGGGGATGGCCGCCACCAGGGCCGCCGACATGGCGTCCACCATGCCCGTTCCCTTGAGCACTCCGGTCAGGACGCCGGCGGCGAAGATCAGGGACGCCACGGACAGGGCGGCCGGCGCGTGGGCGGCGATCTTCTCGGCCTGGTCGGCCCGGCGGGGATGGTTGAGGGTCAGGGCCAGGGCGAAGGCCGTCATCATCAGCACCGGCAGGGGCAGGGTCTTCACCCCGAAGGCCGGCGCGATCAGGCCCGCCATCAGGGCGACCAGGATCAGGAGGTTGAGGGCAAAGCGCAGGCGCGACGCGGGGGCGTCGGGCGCCGCCTCCCCGCCCGCTTCCGCATCCGTCTCCGGAACCGGACTCTCCAGCACGCCCAGCCGCCGTCGCTCGTGCAGGCCCAGCCCCGCCGCCAGGGCGAAGACTGCAAGAAGCCCCGCCCCCATGGCGGGCAGGAGGGGCAGGAACACGGCCGTAACATCCAGGCCCAGGGCCGCCGCCGCCCGCCCGGTAGGCCCGCCCCAGGGCGAGAGGTTCATCACCCCGCTGACCAGCATCAGAAGGCAGGCCAGGTGCAGGGGGTTCATCCCCAGCCGCCGATAGAGGGGCAGCATGGCCGCGCAGGCGATGAGGTAGGTGGTCGAGCCATCGCCATCGAGGGAGATCACCGCCGCCAGGGCCGCCGCGCCCAGGCTCACCTTCAGGGGGTCGCCCCCGGCCTGGCGCACGATGAGGCGCACCAGGGGGTCGAACAGGCCGGCGTCGGTCAGGATCCCGAAGGTGAGGATGGCGAAGAGCAGCATGACCCCGGTGGGCGCCACCTCCCGAAGGCCATCCACTGCCATGGGGCCCAGGTCGGTCCCGTGGCCGGCGAGCAGGCCAAAGACCAGGGGCGTCAGCACGAGGGCGGGCGCGGGGGCCAGCCGCCCGCTCAGGATCAGGGCGGTGAAGGCCGCAACCATGAGGAAGCCAGCCAGGGCGGGATCCATGGGCGCGCCCCTCCGGCCGCGGTCAGGCGGCGGCCTTGCGGACCGCCCCGACGATCTCGCTGACCACCTGGTTGACCAGGGCCTCGTCGTCGCCCTCGGCCATGACGCGGATCAGGGGCTCCGTGCCCGAGGCGCGCACCAGCACCCGCCCGCCGGCCCCCAGCTTCTGCTCGGCATCGGCGATGGCGGCCTTCACCCCTTCGGCCTCGAGGGGCTTGCCAGAGGTGAAACGCACGTTCTCCAGCTTCTGCGGCGCCGGCTCGAACTGTCGGGCCAGGGCGCTCATGGGCCGGTCGCCGGCCTTCAGCACCGCCAGCACCTGCAGGGCGGCCAGGAGGCCGTCGCCGGTGGTGGAGAAGTCCGACAGGATGATGTGGCCCGAGGACTCCCCGCCCAGGTTGTAGCCGCCCTCGCGCATGCGCTTCATCACCGAGCGGTCGCCCACGGCGGTGCGCTCGAGCCTCAAATTGCGCTCACCCAGGAACCGCTCCAGGCCCAGGTTGGACATGACCGTGGCGACCACCCCGCCGCCGGCCAGCCGGTTCCGGCGGGCCCAGTTGTCGGCGATCAGGGCCATGATCTGGTCGCCGTCGATCACCCGGCCCTTCTCGTCGCAGATGACCAGGCGGTCGGCGTCGCCGTCCAGGGCAATGCCGATGTCGGCCCGGTACTCCTTGACCGCGGTGATCATGCCCTCGGGATGGGTGGAGCCGCACTCCTCATTGATGTTCATGCCGTTAGGCGACACCCCCACGGGGATGACCTCGGCGCCCAGCTCATAGAGGACCGCAGGCGCGACCTTGTAGGCCGCCCCGTTGGCGCAATCGATGACGATGCGCAGGCCCGACAGGCTCAGCCGGCGGGGGAAGGTGGCCTTGGCGATCTCCACATAGCGGGCCTGGCTGTCGTCCACCCGGGCGGCGCGGCCCAGGGCCGTGGCGGGGGCCAGGTCCTCGGACAGGGACTGGCCCATCAGGGCCTCGATCTCCAGCTCCCGGGCATCGGACAGCTTGTAGCCGTCGGGGCCGAACAGCTTGATGCCGTTGTCGGTCCAGGGATTGTGCGAGGCCGAGATCATCACGCCCAGGTCGGCCCGCAGGGAGCGGGTCATCATGGCCACGCCGGGGGTCGGCATGGGGCCCAGCAGGCGCACGTCCATGCCGGCGCTGGTGAAGCCCGCCACCAGGGCCGGCTCGACCATGTAGCCCGACAGGCGGGTGTCCTTGCCGATCACCACCATGTGGCGGCCTTCGTCCCGGGAGCGGAACAGCTTGCCTGCCGCCAGTCCGATCCGCAGGGCCACTTCGGCGGTCATGGGGTGGGTGTTGGCCTCCCCGCGGATTCCGTCGGTTCCGAAATAGGCGCGTTTGCTCATGGGGCCTTCCTAAGCTTTCGCCATAGTGGGGCCGGGATCCGAAACGATTCGAAACCCGGATTTAATCGACGCCGTCGGTGCGGGTGCTAAACCCCGCCCATCTCTCCAGTCTAGCCCCTCAGCGGGCCCGGCGGGAAGGGACCCCGGAAGAGAGGACCAGGCCATGTGCGGCATCATCGGTATTGTCGGGAAGGCACCCGTGCAGGCGCGCCTGATCGAGACCCTGAGGCGGCTCGAATACCGCGGCTACGATTCCGCCGGGGTGGCCATGGTCGCGGACGGCCAGGTCGGCCGGCGGCGGGCCCGCGGCAAGATCCGGGCCCTCGAGGACGTCCTGCGCGAACAGCCCCTCGATGGCCTGACCGGTATCGGCCACACCCGCTGGGCCACGCACGGGGCGCCCTCGGAGGCCAACGCCCACCCCCACCGCGCCGGGCGGGTGAGCCTGGTCCACAACGGCATCATCGAGAACTTCGCCGAGCTGAAGGCCGAACTGGCCGCCGAGGGCTGCACCTTCGAGAGCGAGACCGATACCGAGGTCATTCCCCACCTCATCAACCAGGCGCTCGCCGCCGGCCTTTCGCCCCTGGACGCCCTGAAGCAGACCCTCGACCGCCTGCGCGGGGCCTTCGCCCTGGCGGTCCTCATCGAGGGCGAGGACGAGCTGATCCTCGGCGCCCGGCGCGGCAGCCCCCTGGTGGTCGGCTATGGCGACGGCGAGATGTACCTGGGCAGCGACGCCCTGGCCGTGGGGCCCATGACCAATCGTATCGCCTATCTGGACGAGGGCGACTTCGTGGCCATCGACCGGACCACGGCGCGCATCTTCGACGCCGAGGGGCGGCCCGTCACCCGGCAGATCCGCATCATCCCCCAGGCCGCCGCCCTGGTGGAGAAGGGCAACTACCGGCACTTCATGGAAAAGGAGATCCATGACCAGCCGGGCGCCTGCCAGCACACCCTGTCGGCCTACCTCGACCCGGTCACCGGGCGGGCGCGGGCCCCGGGCGGCCTGGACTTCACCCTGGTGGACCGGATCCAGATCGTCGCCTGCGGCACGGCCTACTATGCCGGCCTGATCAGCCGGTACCTCTTCGAGTCCCTGGCCCGGATCCCCGTCGACATCGACGTGGCCTCCGAGTTCCGCTACCGCGCCCCGCCCATGCGCAAGGGCACCCTGTGCATCGTGGTCTCCCAGTCGGGCGAGACCGCCGACACCCTGGCGGCCCTGCGTTGGTGCCATGACCAGGGCCTGGGCACCGCCGCCGTGGTCAACGTCCACACCAGCACCATGGCCCGGGAGGCCGACATCCTCCTGCCTACCCATGCCGGCCCCGAGATCGGCGTGGCCTCCACCAAGGCCTTCACCAGCCAGGTGGCCGCCCTCACCGCCCTGGCCGTGGCCGCCGCAGCAGCCAAGGGCCGGATCGACGCCGCCGAGGAGGCCCGCCTGACCCGCCTGCTCCTGGAGGCTCCGCGCCTGATCGCCGGCGCCATGGCCCTTGAGGACCAGATCCGCGCCCTGGCGCCCGAACTCGCCAAGGCCCGGGACGTGCTCTATTTCGGCCGCGGGGTCATGTCGGCCCTGGCCCTGGAGGGTGCCCTCAAGCTCAAGGAAATCAGCTACATCCACGCCGAGGGCTACCCCGCCGGCGAGCTGAAGCACGGCCCCATCGCCCTGATCGACGAAGCGACGCCGGTCATCGTCCTGGCCCCGTCCGACGCCCTCTTCGAGAAGACGGTCTCCAATACCGCCGAGGTCATGGCCCGGGGCGGACCGGTCATCTTCATCACCGACGAAGAAGGCGCCCGCCGCGCCCCGGCCGGGGTCCGCCTGATCGTCACTCCCGGCTGCGACGACATCGTCGCCCCCCTGGTCTACGCCGTCCCCATCCAGTTGCTGGCCTATTACGTGGCCGTCCAGAAGGGCGCCGACGTCGACCAGCCCCGCAACCTTGCCAAGTCGGTGACGGTGGAATAGGGGCACACGGATGTACCTGCCAGAGAACTTCGAGGAGACCCGGCCCGAAGTCCTGTGGGACCTGGTGGCGCGCCAGCCCCTGGGCCTGCTGATCAGCGCCGGGCCGGAGGGGCCCCTGGCCTCGCCCCTGCCCTTCCTGGTCGTCGAGGCGGAGGGGCGGCTCCGGCTCACCTGCCACCTCGCCCGCCCCAACCCCCACCTGGAGGCCCTCGCCGGGGCCGGGGACTGCCTGGTGGTCTTCCAGGGTGCGGAGGCCTACGTGACCCCGTCCTGGTATCCCTCCAAAGCCGAGACCGAGCGCGTCACCCCGACCTGGAACTACGAGATGGTCCAGGTGCGCGGGATCCCGACCCTGCGCCCCGAACGCGACTGGCTCGCGGCCCACGTCGCCGCCCTGACGGCGGCGCAGGAGTCCCGCCGGCCAGCGCCCTGGGCGCCGTCGGACGCCCCCGCCGACTACATCGACTCCATGCTGCGGGGCATTGTCGGCCTTGAGATCGAGATCACCGAAATCCGCGGCAAGTGGAAGATGAGCCAGAACCGCCTGGCCCAGGACGCGGACGGCGCGGCCAGGGGCCTCGCTGACCCCAACGACCCGCACCACGACCCGGACGTCGCGGCCATCGTCGCCGAGCGGTTGAGGGCGCGGTTGGAGCCATGACCCTCCGCCGCTTCCAGCAGATTGACGTCTTCGCCTCGGCGCCGTTGAACGGCAATCCCCTGGCCGTGGTGCACGACGCCGAGGGCCTGTCCGATTCACAGATGGCCGCCTTTGCCAACTGGACGAACCTGTCCGAGACCACCTTCCTCCTGCCGCCGACCGACCCGGGTGCCGACTACCGGGTGCGGATCTTCACGCCGGAGCGGGAGTTGCCCTTCGCCGGCCATCCGACCCTGGGCTCCTGCCAGGCCTGGCTGTCGGCGGGCGGCCAGCCGAGGACGCCCGGACGCGTAGTCCAGGAGTGCGGGGTGGGCCTGGTGCCTGTGCGGATCGATGGCGAGGACCTGGCCTTCGCCGCCCCGCCCCTGCTGCGGGTCGGGCCTCTGGAGCCGGAGGTGACGGCGCAGATCGTCCGGGGTCTGGGAATTCCGCAATCCGCCATCCTGGCCGGGCGCTGGATCGACAACGGGCCGGGCTGGTGCGCCGTCCTGCTGGACTCCGTCGAGCGGGTCCTGGCCCTGACCCCGGACTTCGCCGCCCTGGGTGGCCTGGAGCTGGGGGTCGCCGCCCTCTACCCGCCGGGCAGAGCCTCGCAGCTGGAGGTGCGCGCCTTCTGCCCCAGCCTGTCCGTGCCGGAGGACCCGGTGACCGGCAGCCTCAACGCCGGCCTGGCCCTCTGGCTCATCGGCGAGGGACTCCTGCCGCCGCGCTATGTCGCCAGCCAGGGCGCGGCCGTGGGCCGGGCTGGCCGGGTGACAGTCTCGGCCGAAGCCGACGGGACCTGGATCGGCGGCCGGACCGTGATCGTTCTGGAAGGAACCGCCGCCCTCGACTAGAGGAAGGGCCTGCAACGGAGACGTCCATGTCAGGCAAGGTGCGCAAGGCGGTGCTGCCGGTGGCGGGGCTGGGCACGCGGGTGCTTCCCGGCGCCAAGGTCACGCCCAAGGAAATGCTGAACGTCGTCGACCGGCCGATCCTGTCCTACATCGTCGAGGAGGGCCGGGCGGCGGGGATCGAGCACTTCGTCTTTGTCACCGGCCGCGGCAAGGGCGCCATCGAGGACTATTTCGACCACCACGTCGAACTCGAAGCCCAGCTGGAGGCCAAGGGCAAGCTCGACATCCTGGCCGATATCCGGCGCGACCTGCCCCGCCCTGGCGAAATGAGCTTCGTGCGCCAGATGGCGCCCCTGGGCCTGGGCCACGCCGTCTGGTGCGCCCGGGACATCATCGGCGACGAGCCCTTCGCCGTCATGCTGCCAGACATGCTGATGATGGCCGAGCCGGGCGCCCTGGCCCAGGCAGTGGCGGCCTTCGACGAGGTCGGCGGCAACATCGTGGTCGTCGAGCCGGCGCCGGAGGGCCAGGCCCACAAGTACGGCATCGTTGCCCTCGACGGGCAGGGCGGCCGGCGGAACCGGATGACCGGCATGGTCGAAAAGCCCGCGCCGGGGACCGAGCCGTCCAACCTCTTCATCTCCGGGCGCTACGTCCTCCAGCCCGAGATCTTCGAACGCCTGGCCCGGCACCGGAAGGGCGCCGGCGGCGAGATCCAGCTGACCGACGCCATGGCCGACCTGATGGCCGACCAGGCCTTCCACGCCCTGGAGTATGACGGGACGACCTACGACTGCGGCGACAAGCTGGGCCTCCTGCGGGCCAATGTCGCCTATGCCCTGAAGCGGCCCGACCTGGCCGAGGGGACCCGGGCGGTCCTGAAGGACCTGCTGGGCGCAGGGTGAGACTCCTCGTCTTCGGCTTCGGCTATTCGGCCCGCGCCCTGGCCGCACGGCTGCCGGGTGACGTGCAGGTCACCGCGACGGTACGCAGCCCCCTCCCGGCCCCCTGGCGGGACGCTATGGAGACCGTATCCGTCCGCGATCCGGACGCCCTGGGGACGGCCCTGGGACGCGCCGACGCCCTGCTCGTCACCGCCGCTCCCGACCCGGAGACCGGCCTCTGCCCCGGCTTCGAGACCCTGGCCCCGCACCTCGCCTCCGGGTCCGGACCGGGCTGGATCGGCTACCTCTCCACCACCGGCGTCTACGGCGACCGCGGCGGACGGTGGGTCCGCGAGACCAGTGAGGTGCGCCCCGCCTCGGAGATCTCCCGGCGGCGCGTCGCAGCCGAGGCCGCCTGGACCGGGACGGGCCGCCCCCTGGCTATCTTCAGGCTCCCGGGCATCTACGGCCCCGGCCGCTCGGCCCTGGACCGGGTGCGCGAGGGGACCGCCCGGCGCATGGCGGTGCCCGGCCAGGTCTTCAGCCGGATCCACGTGGAGGACCTCGCCGACGGCCTCGCCGCCGCCCTGGCCCGGCCGGACCGGACCAGCGTCTTCAACCTCTGTGACGATGAACCTGCGCCGGCCGCCGACGTGACCCTGGAGGCCTGCCGCCTGCTGGGCACCGAGCCACCGCCGCAGACACCCCTGGACCTGGACGCCCTGACCCCCGCTGCCCGACGTTTCTGGGCGGAGAGCAAGCGGGTCTCCAACGCCCGGGCCAAGGCGGCCCTGGGCTGGCGCCCCGCCCATCCCACCTACCGGGAGGGCCTGGCCGCCATCCTCGCCGCCGGCGGCTAGCTATCCGCAGAGCTCGTCGACAAAGGCCAGCAGCCGGTCGATGTCCTGCGGGCGGGACAGGCGATGGTCGCCGTCGCGGACCAGGCTGAAGATAAGGTCCTGCGAGGTCAGGGCCTCCGCCAGGGCCAGGGCGTGACGCCAGGGGACGTCCGGGTCCGCGCCGCCCTGCAGGATGCGCACGGGCCGGTCGATCGCCACCGGGCCGGGCAGGAGATTCCAGTCGGCGGACTCCTCCAGGAAACGGCCGGCGATGGGATAGGGCTCGCCGTAGTCGGACGGCCGCATCCAGACCCCGTCCCGGGCCAGGGCGGTGCGGTCGGCGTCGGTCATCTCGGGGATCATGAGGGCCTGGGGAAAGTCGGCGGCGGGGGCGACGAGGACCAGGCCCTTGACCCGGTCCGGGCGGGCCTGGGCGCACAGGCAGGCCAGCCAGCCGCCCATGGACGAACCCACGAGGACAAGGTCGCCTTCGGTGAGCCGGTCGATCAGGGCCAGGGCATCTGCCCGCCAGGACCCGATGGTCCCGTCGGTGAAGGCCCCGCCGGACTCGCCGTGGCCGGAATAGTCAAAGCGCAGGAAGGCCCGGCCGGCGGCGAGGGCCTGGTCGGCCAGGGCCTGGGCCTTGGTCCCGGTCATGTCCGAGCGAAATCCGCCCAGCCAGACGACCGTGGGCCCGCGCCCCGCAACGGCCCGCCAGGCCAGGGGAACCCCCGCTTCGCGCTCCAGATGACCGGATATCTCCTGCATGGTGCCTGCATAGCGCCCGGCGCCGGCCTGCGCTATCAGGGCGGGGTGAGCCTTCCCGCGAACTTCACCCTGCTGCAGGTGGTCCCCGAACTGGAGACCGGCGGCGCCGAGCAGACCACGCTCGACGTCGCCCGCGCCGTGGTCGCCGCGGGTGGCCGGGCCCTGGTCGCCAGCCGGGGCGGGCGGATGGAGGCGGCCCTGGCGGCGGCGGGGGGCGAGCTGGTCCGCCTGCCCATGCACAGCAAGAATCCCCTGGTGATGCTTCGGACTGCCCGGGCCCTGCGCGAGGTGATCCGGGAACGGGGGGTCAGCCTCGTCCACGTCCGGTCCCGCGCGCCGGCCTTCCCGGCCCTGTGGGCGGCCCGGGCCGAGGGCCTGCCGACGGTGGCGACCTATCACGGCATCTACGTCGCCAAGGGCCGGGCGAAGCGTTGGTACAACGCCGTCATGACCCGGGTGGACCGGGTGATCGCCAACTCCGACTACACCCGGGATCACGTCCTGGCCGAGCACGGGATTGCGCCGGAGAGGGTCGTCGCCATCCCCCGGGGCGTGGACCTCAACCGCTTCGATCCGGCCCGGGTGACCCCGGAGCGCGTGGAGGCCCTGAGGCAGGCCTGGGGCCTACCAGCGGCAGGCGAGGGGCCTCTGGTCTTCCTGCTGGCCGGCCGCCTGACCCCGATCAAGGGCCACGAGACGATCATCGCCGCTGCCGCGCGACTCAAGGGCGAGGGCCAGGACCTGCGGGTGATCTTCGCCGGCGACGACCAGGGCCGGACAACCTTTCGCCAGTCGCTGGAGGCGGCCGTCCGCGCCGCGGGACTGGCGGGCGAGGTTCGCATGGTCGGGCACTGCGACGACATGCCGGCGGCCTTCCTGGCGGCGGACGTCGCCCTGTTGCCCACCCTTGTGCCGGAGTCCTTCGGCCGGGCGGCGGTGGAGCCCCAGGTGATGGGGCGACCGGTCATCGCCTCGGACCATGGCGGCACGACGGAGACCGTCCTGCCCGGCCAGACCGGCTGGCTGGCGGCGCCCGGCGACATCGAGGCCTGGGTCCGCGCCATGGCCGCCGCCGCCGACCTGGGCCGCGCGGGCCTGGCGGCGCTTGGGAGGACCGCCCGGGCGCGGGCGACCCGGCTCTATGCCAACGACGCCATGTGCGCGGCGACCCTTGCGGTGTATGAGCAAGTCCTCAAGGCGCGGGAAGCCAGGGAATGAGCCGCCAGATCCGCAAAGTCCTGGTCATCAAGCTGTCGGCCCTGGGCGATTTCGTGCTGGCCCTGGCGGCCATGCGGCGGATCCGGGAAGCCCACCCCAAGGCCCGCATCTCCCTCCTGACCACGCCGCCCTTCGAGGCCCTAGCCCGGGCCTGCCCCTATTTCGACGAGGTCGAGACCGACGGGAAGCCCGAGGGGCCCGGGGCCTGGCTGGCCCTGCGGGGCCGGCTGAAGGCGGCGCGCTACGAC
>CAIZKE010000348.1 GCA_903933475.1 uncultured Alphaproteobacteria bacterium
AATTGCTCCCCATAAGGGTGAGCTCCGACCGAAGGTCGGTGAGGGGGTCAACGGCGGCTGGGCAGGCCTAGCCGTCTCCGCGTCCGAAGACGAGGGCCAGGCGCGCCAACTGGTTGAACCGGAAGGCGGTGACGAGGACGCCGGCCATGGCGAGGGCTGCGCCGACAGCCATGCGCAGGTCCACCACATCTCCGGTGAAGATCATGCCCAGCGCGATGGTGAAGATCGGGGTCATCAGGGTCAGGGGCGAGACCAGGGTCGCCTCGTAGCGCTGGATCAGGGTGTAGTAGAGGGTGTGGGCCAGCACCGAGACGACGAGGCCCGAAAACAGCACCGCCGCCCCCAGGGCCCAGGGATTGGCGAGGGTCACCGCCGTCTGGCCGGTTTCGAAGGACAGGGTGTAGCCCAGGGTCGGGATCACGGAGGTCAGGCCGACCCAGGCCTGGAATTGCAGGGGTTTGACGCCCTCGATCCGCTTCATCAGCACCGCGCCGAAGGAGCCGATGACCGCGGAGGCGACCACGAACAGCAGGCCCGCAGACACGTGTAGCCCTGCAGGGTTCCACATGACCAGGATCACACCCGCCAGGGTCATGCCGGTACCTGCCAGCCGGCGGGCGTCCAGGCGCTCCTTCAGGAGGAACCAGGAGAGGATGGCCGTCACCGGCACGCCCAGTTGACTGACGATGGCCACCGCCGAAGGGCTGGCCGTCTGCAAGGCGAAGAAGACCAGGGCGAAGGTTCCGCAGCCCATGCACAGGCCCACCAGGATCATCCGCCAGAGGGGTCGGGGGGCATGTCGCAACCAGGGCCAGACCACCGCCAGGACGACGGCAAAGCGCAGGGCGGCATAGAACATGGGCGGGGCGCCCAGGTTGGTGATCACGAGCTTGGAGATGATCGAGTTCGCCGCCCAGATCAGGCAGACCAGCGTCATCAGGCCAAAGTCGCGCGGGGTCATGGCCGGGCTTTCGCCCGCTTCGGGGCGGAGGGCAATGCCTTTCAGGGCGCCTGCAGGCGCTTGTCAGCCCGGCGCTGAAGGGACAGGCTTGGCAAAACGGAGGCGCACATGAGCGGACCCTTTCTCGGCCCTGACGTAAAGGACCTGGGCGCGGCCTGGATCGACCCCTCGGCCCGACTGTACGGGGCGGTGGAGATCCACCCGGGAGCCTCGGTCTGGTGCAATGTGGTGGTGCGCGCCGAAAGCGACCGGGTGGTGATCGGCCCCCGGGCCAACATCCAGGACTTCGTAATGATCCACGTGGGCGCCGGGACCGGGACCTTCGTGGGCGCGGACTGCTCGATCACGCACCACGTCACCCTGCATGGCTGCGAGATCGGCGAGGCCTGCCTGATCGGCATCGGCGCCACCATCATGGACGGCTGCCGGATCGGCGCCGGTTCCATCGTGGCGGGGGGAGCCTTCCTCAAGGAGGGCACGGTGATCCCGCCCTGTTCGATCGTCATGGGATCACCCGGCGCGGTGACCCGCACCCGGGACACCACCCTGGCCAACCGGCTGAACGCCTTCCTCTACCGGCGGAATGCGGAAGCCTACGCGACCGGAGACTATCGCCTCTGGTCCACCGAAGGCTTCCGCGCCGAAATGGCCGCCGAGCGCGCGCGCCTGGCGGCCGAGGTTCAGGCCGCAGTGCCGAGCGACAGGACCTCGTAACGCGCCAGGTGATGGTCGGTGGAGCCGAACAGGCCCTCGATCATGGTGGCGCGCTTGAAGTAGTGGCCGATGGCCATCTCGTCGGTCACGCCCATGCCGCCGTGCAGCTGGACGGCATTCTGGCCCACGAACTTGCAGGCCTTGCCGATCTGCACCTTGGCGGCCGAGGCGGCCTTGGCCCGCTCGGCGTCGCCGTCGGACAGGCGGATGGTGGCCATGTAGGTCATGGAGATCGACTGCTCGAGCTGGATGAACATGTCGACCATCCGGTGCTGCAGCACCTGGAAGGACGAGATCGGCACGCCGAACTGCTTGCGCTGCTTGGTGTACTCCACCGTGCCCTCCTGCAGGCGGCGCAGGACGCCGCAGGCCTCGGCGCAGGTGGCCGCAATGGCCTCGTCCATCACCTTCTCGACCAGGGGCAGGGCTTCGCCCTCGCCGCCGATCCGGGCCTCGGCGCCCAGGGCGACGTTCTCGAAATAGACCTCCGAGGCGCGGAACCCATCCACCGTCGGATAGTCGCGGGTGGTCACGCCCTTGGCCGACTTCGGCACGATGAAGACCGAGATCCCGCCGGCCTCACGCTGGCCGCCGCCCGTGCGGGCGGTGACGATCAGGTGGGTGGCGTAGGGCGCTCCCGTCACCACTGCCTTGTGGCCGTTGAGCACGTAGCCGGTGCCGTCCTTGCGAGCGGTCGTCTTCAGGTCGCGGATATTGTAGCGGCCCTGCGGCTCGGCATAGGCGAAGGCAAAGATGGCCTTACCGGCGATGATCTGGCCGATCATCTCCTCGGCGCCGGCAGGGGTGCCGTGCTTGAGAAAGCCGCCGCCGATGACGACGGTGCCGAGATAGGGCTCGACCACGAGG
>CAIZKE010000349.1 GCA_903933475.1 uncultured Alphaproteobacteria bacterium
CCGCCGCCGTGCGGAAGTGGTCAGTTTCCAGGAAGCCCCGGGCGTCGGGGACCAGGCCCACCGTCTCCAGGCCAAGGCCCACCGTATAGGGCCGTCGGCCGACGGCCAGGAGAACCCGGTCAGCAGTCAGGGTCTCGGCGGCTCCGCCCGCGGCGGGCTCGACCGTGAGGTCCACCCGGGACTTGCCGGCCTTGGCGCCGGTCACCTTGGTGCCGAGACGGAAGTTTATGCCCTGCTTGGCCAGGATCCTCTGGAAGGCCTTGGCGACCTCGGCGTCCATGCCCGGGCAGATGCGATCCAGGTACTCGACCACGGTTACCTCGGCGCCCAGCCGGCGCCAGACCGAGCCCAGCTCGAGGCCGATGATGCCGGCTCCGATGACCACTAGGGTCTTGGGAACCTCCGAAAACGCCAGGGCACCCGTGGAGTCGACGATACGGTCGCCGTCGACCTTGAGGCCCGGAAGGCCCGAGGGCTCGGAACCGGTGGCGATGATGATGTTCTTGGCCTCGAGGGTGAGGGTCTTGCCATCCGCCCCGTCCACCTCGACCCGTCCGGGGCCAGCGATCCGTCCCCTGCCGAGCAGGCGCTCGACCTTGTTCTTCTTCATGAGGAAGTCGACGCCCTTGGTGAGGGCGGTCACCGACTCGTCCTTCTGGGCCATCATCTTCGACAGGTTCAGGCGGGGCGTGACCTCGATCCCCAGGTACTCGAACTCCCGGTTGGCGGACTCAAAGAGCTCGGAGGCATGCAGGAGGGCCTTGGAGGGCATGCAGCCGACGTTGAGGCAGGTACCGCCAAGGGTGGCCCGCATCTCGATGATGGCGGCCTTCAGGCCAAGCTGGCCGGCGCGGATGGCGGCGTTGTAGCCCCCGGGGCCGCCCCCGATGATGACGACGTCGTACTGGGACATGGGATTTCCTCGCCCGCCTGGGGCCTGAACCGGATTAGATGTCGAGCAGCAGCCGCTGCGGATCCTCGATGGCTTCCTTGACCCGGACCAGGAAGGTCACGGCACCCTGGCCGTCGACGACCCGGTGATCATAGGACAGGGCCAGGTACATCATCGGCCGGATGACCACCTGGCCGTTCACGGCCACCGGGCGCTCCTGGATCTTGTGCATGCCCAGAATACCCGACTGCGGCGCATTCAGGATCGGCGTCGACATGAGCGAACCATAGACCCCGCCGTTCGAGATGGTGAAGGTCCCACCCTGCAGGTCGTCCAGGGCCAGGGCGCCGTCGCGGGCCTTCTTGCCGAGGTCGCCGATGGCCTTCTCGACCCCTGCCAGGGACAGCACGTCTGCGTCCCGGACCACGGGCACAACCAGACCACGGTCGGTGCCGACGGCCACGCCGATGTCGTAGTGGTTCTTGTAGATCAGGTCCTGGCCGTCGATCTCGGCATTGACCTCGGGCACGGCCTTGAGGGCGTGGATGCAGGCCCGGACGAAGAAGCCCATGAAGCCCAGCTTGACGCCATGGGTCTTCTCGAAGGCGTCCTTGTAGGTGTTACGCAGGGCCATGCTGGCGCTCATGTCGACCTCGTTGAAGGTCGTGAGCATGGCGGCCGTCTGCTGGGCCTCCTTCAGGCGACGGGCGATGGTCTGCCGCAGCCGGGTCATGCGCACGCGCTCCTCACGGGCATGGGCTTCGCGGGGGGCAGCGGGTGCAGGCGCCGGCGGCGGGGCAGCGGCCCGGGCTTCTAGGGCGGCCAGGGCGTCGGCCTTGGTCACGCGTCCGTCCTTGCCCGTGCCGGGGATGGCGGCGGGATCGAGCCCGCCCTCCGTGGCGATGCGCTGGGCCGAAGGGGCCAGGACCGGGGCAGCGGAAGTGGTGGCCGGAGCGCTGGCCGCGGCGGGCGCAGGCTTTGCCGGCTTGGGGGCTGCGGGCGCGGTAGCCGGAGCGGGTGCAGCGGCAGCGACGGCCCCTTCTTTCAGGTGTCCAAGGACCGCGCCCGGCTCGACCGTGGCGCCTTCCTCGGCGGAGATGGACTCCAGGACGCCGTCGGCGGGCGCGGCCACCTCGAGGCTGACCTTGTCGGTCTCAAGCTCGACGAGGATCTCGTCCTTGCGGACCGCCTCCCCGGGCTTCTTGGCCCAGCGCGCCACAGTGGCCTCGGAGACGGACTCTCCGAGGGCGGGGGTCATGATGTCAGCCATGGTCGTGTCCTCTTGTTCAGGCGAGGGCTTCGGCCAGGAAGGCCTGGAGTTCGCGGTTGTGCCGGCTCATCTGGCCGGCGGCGGTGGAGGCGGAGGCCGGGCGGCCCACGTAGCGGGCGCGCCTGGACTTTACCTTGAGGCGTTCGAGGGTCAGTTCCAGCCAGGGATCGACGAAGGTCCAGCCGCCCATGTTCTTCGGCTCTTCCTGGCACCAGACGAGTTCGGCGTTGGGGAACCGCGACAGTTCGTTGGACAGGGACTTCATCGGCCAGGGATAGAACTGTTCGAGCCGCATCAGGTAGATGTCGGTCAGGCCGCGCTCCTCCCGGGCCTCGAGGAGGTCATAATAGACCTTGCCTGAGCAGAGGACGACCCGGCGGATCTTCTCCGGCGGGTCGAGGGTGAGGGCCGTGTGGCGCCCGCGCTCGGCGTCATCGTGCAGCACCCTGTGGAAGGACGAGCCCTCGCCCATCTCCGGCAGCAGGGACACCGCCTTCTTGTGGCGCAGGAGCGACTTGGGGGTCATGACCACCAGCGGCTTGCGGAACTCCCGCTTCATCTGCCGGCGCAGGACATGGAAGTAGTTGGCCGGGGTCGAGCAGTTGACGACCTGGAGGTTGTCCTCGGCGCAGAGCTGGAGAAAGCGCTCAAGTCGGGCGGAGGAGTGCTCAGGGCCCTGGCCTTCGTAGCCATGGGGCAGGAGGAGGACGAGGCCGCTCATCCGAAGCCACTTGCGCTCGCCGGAGGAGATGAACTGGTCGATCACCACCTGGGCGCCGTTGGCGAAGTCGCCGAACTGGCCTTCCCAGAGCACCAGGGTCTTGGGGTCGGCGAGGGAGAATCCGTACTCGAAGCCGAGGACCGCCTCTTCCGACAGGGGCGAGTCGATGACCTCGAAATGCGCCTGGCCAGTGCCGAGGTTGTTGAGCGGGATGTAATGCGCCTCGGTGGTCTGGTCGACGATGTCGCAGTGCCGCTGGGTGAAGGTTCCCCTCACGCTGTCCTGGCCCGCCAGTCGGACAGGGAACCCATCCTGCAGAAGGCTGCCGAAGGCGAGGTGCTCGGCGGTGGCCCAGTCAATGCCCTCGCCGGACTCGATGGCCGACCTTCGGCCCTCGACCACACGTCGGACGTTCTTGTGGACGTCGATACCCTCCGGGAGGGCGGTGATGCGGTCACCGAGCCCCCGCAGCCGGGCGAGAGGCACGGAGGTGTCGCCCCGGCGATCCTCGCCCTCGGGCAGGGCCAGCCCCGCCCACTTGCCATCCAGCCAGTCGGCCTTGTCAGCCTTGTAGGCCTTGGCCGCGTCGAACTCCGCGTCGAGCAGGGCCTCGAACTCCGTCACCCACTGATTGACGTCGTCCCCGGTGACCACGCCCTCGCCGATGAGCTGGCGGGCGTAGATCTCCCGCGTGCTCGGATGATCCTTGATCCGGGCATACATGAGCGGCGAGGTCATGGTCGGGTCATCGCCCTCGTTGTGACCGAACCGCCGGTAGCAGAACATGTCGATGACAACGTCCCGGCCGAACTTCTGGCGGAACTCCGTGGCCACCTTGACGGCGTAGACCGTCGCCTCGGGATCATCCCCGTTGACGTGGAAGATCGGGGCCTCGACCATCAGCGCCACATCCGAGGGATAGGGCGAGGACCGGCTGTACTTGGGCGCGGTGGTAAAGCCGATCTGGTTGTTGACGATGAAGTGGATGCAGCCGCCGGTCCTGTAACCCCGGGTGCCGGAGATGGCGAAGCACTCGGCCACCACGCCCTGGCCCGCGAAGGCGGCGTCGCCGTGCATCAGAAGGGGCAGGACGTGGCCGCGGCCAGCGTCGGAGGTCTCGCGCAGCACATAGGCCTGCTTGGCGCGGGCCTTCCCCAGGACGACGGGATTCACGATCTCCAGGTGTGACGGGTTGGCCGTCAGGGACAGGTGGACGTTGTTGCCGTCGAAGGCACGGTCGGAGGAGGCACCCATATGGTACTTCACGTCGCCGGACCCCTGCACGTCCGAAGGCAGGGTCGAGCCGCCCTGGAACTCGTGGAAGATGACCCGGTAGGGCTTGCCCATGACGGCGGCCAGGACGTTCAGCCGGCCGCGATGGGGCATGCCGATGACGATGTCGCGGACGCCCAGGGCGCCGCCGCGCTTGATGATCTGCTCGAGGGCCGGGACCATGGCCTCGCCGCCATCCAGGCCGAAGCGCTTGGTGCCGGGGAAGCGCTTGTGCAGGAAGCGCTCGAAGCCCTCGGCCTCGATCAGCTTCTTGAGGATGGCGATCTTGCCCTCGCGGGTGAAGACGATCTCCTTATCCCGCCCCTCGATCCGCTCCTGGAGCCAGGCCTTCTGTGTCGGGTCGGAAATGTGCATGTACTGCACGCCGATGTCGGCGCAGTAGGTGCGCTTGAGGATGGCGAGGATCTCGCGGAGCGTGCCGGTTTCCAGGCCCAGGACGTAGTCCAGGAAGATGGGACGGTCGTAGTCCGCCTCGGAGAAGCCGTAGGAGGCAGGATCGAGCTCGGTGGCGTCGCCCTCGGGAACGGCGATGCCAAGAGGGTCGAGGTTGGCCCGCAGATGCCCCCGCACCCGGTAGGCCCGGATCATCATGATGGCGCGCAGGGAATCGAGGGTGGCCGCACGGACGTCCTGCGTCGCCACGGCGGAGGTCCGCTCGGAAATCTTCGAGGTCAGCTTGGCTTCGACGGCGGGCCAGAGCCCGTCGATGGCGGACAGCCAGTCCGGACGGGCGGACGGCGCCGTGCGGGCGGTCCAGGCCGGGGGGGAAAGCGGTTGACCCGCTCCGGCACGATCATGGACCGAGGCGAAGAAACTGCGCCAGGACACCTCGACCGAGTCGGGCGCCTTTAGCCAACGCGCGTAAAGGTCCTCGATGAAGGCGGCGTTGCCGCCATAGAGGAAGGAAGTCTCCGCCAGGAGCTCGTTGATCCGTCCAGCGTCATCCGCCATGTCGCCCGCCTGTCGCCGGCGGCCCGCGACGCCTTCTGGAGGAGAGTCGAGCTGGACCGCTCAAGGTTGAATTGTGGCCCCCTCAGGTGCCCTTCAGCACCTCGAGCAGGGTTTCTCCCAGCTTCGCCGGCGACGGCGCCACGCGGATTCCCGCCGACTCCATCGCCGAAATCTTGTCCTCCGCACCGCCCTTGCCGCCCGAGATGATGGCACCGGCATGGCCCATCCTTCGTCC
The DNA here is from genome assembly GCA_903933475.1 of uncultured Alphaproteobacteria bacterium. Classification (GTDB taxonomy): domain Bacteria; phylum Pseudomonadota; class Alphaproteobacteria; order Caulobacterales; family Caulobacteraceae; genus Phenylobacterium. Next base: position 5,363 of record CAIZKE010000349.1, read on the forward strand.
GGGCGGGGCAGTACGACCTGCAATGAACCCGACCATAGGCTTCCGAATCGCTGAATTCTTTATGAATTCCGCAGCATCTTCTTCGGCCGACCCCCCGATTTCGCCGATCATGATGATCGACTCCGTCTCGGGGTCCTTCAGGAACATGTCGAGCATGTCGATGAACTCCGTGCCCTTCACGGGGTCCCCGCCAATACCCACGGCTGTGGTCTGTCCAAGGCCCACCTGGGTGGTCTGGAAGACCGCCTCATAGGTAAGGGTACCAGAGCGCGAAACCACCCCGACCGAGCCTTTTCTGAAGATATTTCCGGGCATGATCCCGATTTTGCAGGCTTCCGGCGTCAGGACGCCCGGGCAGTTGGGTCCGATCAGCCGGGACTTCGAGCCCGACAGGGCGCGCTTGACCTTGATCATGTCGGCGACAGGAATGCCTTCAGTGATGCAGATGATCAGGGGAATTCCGGCGTCGATCGCTTCGAGGATCGAATCCGCGGCGAAGGGCGGCGGCACATAGATCACGCTGGCGTCTGCGCCCGTCTGCCGCACGGCTTCATCCACCGTATTGAAAACGGGCAGACCCACATGGGTGGTCCCGCCCTTTCCGGGGGTCACGCCGCCGACCATCTTGGTCCCGTAGGCGATGGCCTGCTCGGAGTGGAAGGTGCCCTGGGCGCCGGTAATGCCCTGGCAGATGACCCGGGTTTCCTTGCCGATCAGAATGGACATTAGGCGAGCCCCCGCACGGCTTTCACAATCTTCTCGGCGCCATCGCTGAGGTCGTTGGCCGCAATGACGTTGAGGCCGCTCTCATTGATGATCTTCTTTCCCAGCTCGGCGTTTGTGCCTTCCAGGCGCACCACCAGGGGCACAGTCAGGCCAACCTGCTTGACGGCATTGACCACGCCATTGGCCAGGATATCGCACCGGGCGATCCCACCGAAGATGTTGACCAGAATGCCCTTCACATTGGGATCGGCCATGATGATCTTGAAGGCGGCCGTCACCTTGGCTTCGTCCGCGCCGCCGCCGACGTCCAGGAAATTGGCAGGCTCGGCACCGTAGAGCTTGATGATGTCCATGGTCGCCATGGCCAGGCCAGCACCGTTGACCATGCAGCCGATTTCGCCGTCGAGGGCGATGTAGGAGAGGTCAAACTTGGAAGCTTCGATTTCCTTGGGGTCCTCTTCGCTCTCGTCGCGCAGAGCCACCACTTCCGGATGCCGGTAGAGGGCGTTGGAGTCGAAGGACACCTTGGCGTCCAGGACCCGCAGCTGGTCATCGGCGGTCACGATCAGCGGGTTGATCTCGAGCATCGCCATGTCTTTGGCGACGAAGGCCGAATAGAGCTGACCCAGAAGCTTGGTCGCCTGCTTGGCGAGGTCACCGCTGAGGCCCAGGGCCTTGGACAGGGTGCGCCCGTGGAACGGCCAGACGCCGGTCGCCGGGTCGATTCCGAAGGTAATGATCTTTTCCGGCGTATCGTGGGCGACGGTTTCAATGTCCATGCCGCCCTCCGTCGAGGCGACCACCGAGACCCAGCTGGTTTCGCGATCGACAAGCAGGGACAGGTAGAATTCCTTGGCAATGGCCGCGCCTTCTTCGACATAAAGGCGGTTGACCTGCTTGCCCCTGGGCCCGGTCTGGTGCGTCACCAGGACCCGGCCGAGCATTTCCTGGGCGTTGGTCCGCACGTCGTCGACGCTCTTGACCACCCGGACGCCGCCCTTGGCGTCGGGCCCGAGGCCCTCGAAGCGGCCCTTGCCGCGCCCACCGGCGTGGATCTGGGACTTCACCACGAAGACCGGGCCGCCCAACTGTTCAGCGGCCTTTACGGCCTCTTCGACGGAAAAGGCGGGAAACCCGCGCGGGACCGCCACGCCGAACTCGGACAGGACGGTCTTGGCTTGATGTTCGTGGATGTTCATGGGGCCCAGAGACGCTGTTCTACTGGCTCGCCCGATTGGCGAGTGGCCGGTTTATAGGCGCCCCCCGGAGATCAGGCAACCGCCGAAGGGGCCTGCTGCCGAGTCAGGTGTGATGCGGGGATCAGCCGAGGAACAGGTTCCAGACCAGACGCCCTGGCAGCAGAACGAAGACGAGGTTCACGGCGAAGCCGCCCAGATACATGCCGGTCATGTACCTGCGGTGCCGCTGGACATCATGGCGGCGGGCTGCGGCGACGGCGAGGGGAAGGGCGATGATCACATAGCCGCTGAGGAGGTGGATGATCGAGAAGTGCCCCGGGTTCTGCGTCTTGATGAACAGGGAGGTGAGGGCGACGGTCCCGACCGCCAGGACCCAGGCCCAGCCCAGGACCCGGTGCATCCGGGCGCCCTTGCGGCCCGCCAGGAGAATGCCCCCGACCGCCAGGGCCAGCACCCCGAAGGCGAGATGGACAAGAATGACCGGGGAGGTCCGGCCGAGGAGCTCAAGGTCGGGTCCGTGCAGGCGGACGGCAAACAGGACCCGGACGCCTTCCGGATCAGCGAGGTAGGCGGGCAGAAGGGCACCGGCCACGACCAGGGGGCCAGCAAGGATGGCCAGGCCGAGCACCCACTTGCGGGACGGGCGGAGAAGCTGCGAAAAGAAGGACATGCGGGACTCTCCATCAGGCGGAAACCGGGCGGCCCAGGTCGGCGCCCTGTCTTCGACCCCGGTCTTTGGGAGCGGCGGACCTGTCGGCAATCGGGGATGCGCCAGATGACGTCGCCGGTTCGCAGGTGGCTGCCCGATGCCGTTCACGAAGCGTGGACGGCGGCGGGCCTGCGGCGGACGATCAGCGTGACAGCTGGCGTCGCTGCCGCCGTCGGCGCCTTCCTCGCCTTCGTGGGGGCCTTCGGCCTGACGGCCTACCCCCTGGTCCTGCGGCTCGCCTACATGGTCCCGGTGGCGATCCTGACCGGCATGATCGGCCTGGGAGGATTCCTTCTGGCCGGCCGGCTTGCGCCCCGGTTGAATCCCTGGCTCCGCGCTGTCCTCGGCGGCCTCCTGATCTTCGCCCCGATCGGCGTGATCGTCTGGCTTACCGCGGGCCTGATTCCGGGCGCCGACAAGGGCCTCTCGGCCCTGCCCGGCTTCATCGGTACGTCCCTGGTGGTGTCCG
>CAIZKE010000350.1 GCA_903933475.1 uncultured Alphaproteobacteria bacterium
ACGCCCGGGGCGAGGAGTTCGACCTCGCCTACCTCAAGTACGAGTTCCTGTTCGAGCAGATCGTGGAGACCGGCGCATGAACAACCTGCCCCTGCTGTCCGCCGAGGCCATGGCCAGCTTCGCCGCCCGCGGCTTCCTGCGCTTCGACGCCGCCGTGCCCGCGGAAATCAACCGCCAGTTCCTGGACGAGATGGGCGATATCGCCCCGCCCCGCCCCGGCCAGAAGATGAGGCGCACCTACGGCGAGATGCTGGCGCGGGCCGGCGTGCCGCAGACCCCGGCGGGGGTGCCCCTTACGCAGGCCTATCCCGAGGGCTCGGCCCTGAAGCGCCTGCTCGACCTGCCCCTGGTGGCGGGCGCGATCCGCAGCCTGGTGGGCGAGGACCCGGTCTTCGACCACCACTTCCTGCACGTGACCTTCCCGCCCGCCTACCACGAGGCCAGCGGCGGCGAGAACGTCTCGCAGCACTATCACCAGGACTCCACCATCGACCCCCGGCGGGCCTTCGACATCCAGATCATGTACTACCCGCACGCGGTGACCCGGGAGATGGGGGGCACCCGCTTCCTGCCCGGCAGCCACCTGCGCAAGGTCAGCGAGGCGGCCATCGCCCGCTACCAGAACATCCGCGGCCAGCAGCACATGGTCTGCGAGGGCGGGACCCTGCTCTTCCTGCACTCGGGCATCTGGCATGGCGGCGGAGTGAACGTGTCCGACCGCACCCGGACCATGTTCAAGGTGCGCATCAACCCCTCGCGCTCCCAGGTCCGCCAGTTCGACGTCTCGACCCTGAAGCCCCAGGAGACCCAGCGCCCGATCTTCTATCTCAAGGGCGCCCTGCCGCCCTCGGTCGAGCAGATCCTGATGACCCAGGAGCCTTGGTACGAGAACGACACCGGCCGGCTGGAGCTTTTGAACCGGGTTCGGTTCTGGCGCTACCTGACCGGCGACCCGAACTACGACGCCGACTACTGGGCGACCCGGATCGAGAACCTGGCGGACGCCTGACCCCCTCGAAACGGAAGGGGAACATGCTAGAACCGGGGGATGGCCGACGCCGCTGCGGATTCCCCCCTCCTGCCCTCCCGATTCGCCGACTGGTTCGCGGCGCAGGGCTGGTCGCCGCGCGCCCACCAGCTGGAGATGGTCGCCCGGGCGCGGGCGGGCCGTGACGCCCTGCTGATCGCCCCGACGGGGGGCGGCAAGACCCTGGCCGGCTTCCTGCCCACCCTTGTGGAGCTGGAGGCCCGCCCCCGCGATGCGCGGCGGGGGGTTCACACTCTCTATATCTCGCCCCTCAAGGCCCTGGCGGTGGACGTCGAGCGCAACCTTGCCCGGCCCATCCGGGAGATGGGCCTGGACGTCACCGCCGAGAGCCGGACGGGGGACACCGGGGTCGCCCGCCGCCAGAGGCAGAAGGTGCGGCCCCCGGACATCCTCCTGACCACCCCCGAGCAGCTGGCCCTGTTCTGCGCCTGGGAAGGCTCGCGCCTCTATTTCGAGGACCTTTCCTGCGTCATCATTGACGAGATCCACGCCCTGCACGCCTCCAAGCGCGGGGACCTTTTGTCCCTGGGCCT
>CAIZKE010000351.1 GCA_903933475.1 uncultured Alphaproteobacteria bacterium
GTGCTGGCGGCGCGCATCCTTCCCGAGCTGGAAGGCGGCCCGGCCGGGACGCACGATCCCTCCACCGCGGCCCTGATCGCCCGCCTGCACGGGGCCTGATCCCCGGGACGGGTTTACGCCTCCTGTCCCTCCGCTAGAGTGCGCGCAAGCGGGCCGACAGCGCCCCCGACGGAGGAGACCCGGGCAAGATGTATCTCGCCGACCACGCGCGCCTGACCCCTGACAAGCCGGCCCTGATCTCGGCAGACACCGGCAGGGTCGTGACCTTCGCCCAGCTCGACGAACGCGCCCTTCGGGTGGCCAACCTGTTCCGTGACAGGGGCCTGAAGCGCGGCGACCACGTGGCCCTCCTGATGGAAAACAACCTCGCCTTCATGGATGCGGTCTGGGCCTGCTTCCGCTCTGGCCTCTACATCACCACCATCAACCGCTACCTGCCGCCGGATGAGGCGGCCTACATCGTCAATGACTGCGGTGCGAAGGTCCTGGTCAGCTCCTTCGCCAAGCGCGAGATCGCCGAGGGCCTGGCCGACCTGATCCCCGCCTGTCCGATCCGCCTGATGGTCGATGGCGTCATCCCGGGTTGGGAATCCTACGAGGCCGCCCGCGACGGCGCCCCGCCTACCCCCCTGAACAGGGAGTGGATGGGCGACTCCATGCTCTACAGCTCGGGCACCACGGGCCGTCCCAAGGGCATACTGCGCCCCCTGCCGGAGGTGAGCCCCGCCGAGGCCTTCGCCCTGCGACAGCAGGCAAACCGCTACGAATTCAGCCCCGACACCGTCTACCTGTCGCCGGCGCCCCTCTACCACGCCGCCCCCCTGGCCTACGTGGTCACCGTCCAGTCCTTCGGCGGGACGGTGGTGATGATGGAGCGCTTCGACGCCGAACGGTCCCTCGAACTGATCCAGGACTACCGGGTCACCCATTCCCAATGGGTGCCCACCATGTTCGTGCGCATGCTCAAGCTGCCGGAAGAGGCCCGCCGGGCCTTCGACGTCTCCAGCCTGCGGGTCGCCATCCACGCCGCCGCGCCCTGCCCGGTGGAGGTCAAGCGCCAGATGATCGACTGGTGGGGGCCGGTTCTCTACGAGTACTATGCGGGCACCGAAGGGTCGGGCTCGACCTTCATCGACAGTGCGGACTGGCTGAAGCACCCCGGCTCGGTGGGCCGGGCGGCGGTGGGCGTCCTGCATGTCTGCGATGAGGAGGGGAACGACCTGCCTCCCGGTGAGACGGGCCTCGTCTACTTCGAACGCGAAATCCCGACCTTCGAGTACCACAACGACCCCGAGAAGACCCGGTCCGCCCGCCATCCGCTGCATCCCAGCTGGAACGCCCTGGGGGACGTCGGCTACCTGGATCCGGACGGCTATCTCTACCTCACCGACCGCAAGGCCTTCATGATCATCTCTGGCGGGGTGAACATCTATCCCCAGGCCATCGAGGACGCCCTCATCACCCATCCCAAGGTCGCCGACGTGGCGGTCTTCGGTGTGCCCGACCCCGAGATGGGCGAAGCGGTCAAGGCGGTGATCGAGCCGGCCCCCGGCGTGGCGCCCACCGAGGCGCTCGCCGCCGAGCTCATGCAGTACGCCCGTGAGCACCTTGCCCACTACATGGCGCCGCGCTCCCTCGACTTCATCGAGGAAATGCCTCGCCTGCCCACGGGCAAGCTCTACAAGCGTGTCCTCCGCGACGCCTACTGGCAGGGCGACCGCAAGATCTGACGTCAACAGGAAAGACCCCCATGCAGGACCTCGCGGGAAAGACCGCCTTCATCACCGGCGGGGCCAGCGGCCTCGGCCTGGCCATGGCGCATGCCTTTGGTGCCGCGGGCATGAATGTCATGCTCGCCGATATCGAGGCCGAGCCCCTGGCCCGCGCCGTGGCTGAACTTGAGGCCCGGCAGGTGCGCGTCGCCGCCGTCCAGTGCGATGTCACCGACCGCGCCGCCCTGGTCGCCGCCGCCCGGGAAACGGTCTCCGCCTTCGGCAAGGTCCACGTCCTGTGCAACAACGCCGGTGTCGGTGCCGGCGGCCCCGTCGACGAGATGAAACCCTCCGACTGGGACTGGACCTTCCAGGTCAACCTCATGGGGGTGATCTACGGGCTGGAGGCCTTCCTGCCCCACATCCGCGCCCACGGTGAGGGCGGAGCCATCATCAACACCGCCTCCATGGCCGGCCACATGTCGCCCCCGGGCATGGAGGCCTATAGCGCCTCCAAGTTCGCGGTGGTGGCCCTGACCGAGGGCTGGGCGGCCCAGTTGGCGCCCGAGAATATCCAGGTCCAGGTCCTCTGCCCGGGCTTCGTGCGCACTGGCATCAACCAGTCGGGGCGCAACCGCCCGGCGAAGTTCGGCGGCCCCCAGTTACGGGAGATTGTTCCGGACGACCGGGTTGCCAACGGCATCGACCCCGCCCGGGTCGGCGCCCGGGTGCTGGAGGCCCTGCAGGCCGGCGACCTCTACATCTTTACCCATCCGGACATGCGCCCCTTCGTCCAGATGCGGTTCCAGAAGATCATGGAGGGGTTCGATTCCGCCGATCGCAGCACCGCCCTGTCCGGCCTGGAATACCGCACGCCGGACCTCGACCTCCTGCCCTGAACCCCTTCCGTCCGCCCCCCGGGACTGGACGGCCCGGCGGCGATGGGCTAGGGACCCGGCCCATGTTCCGTCAGGTTCATCATCACGGCCTCCACCATCCGACCTGTGAAAGCGGGAGCGGGCGAGTGCGTTCGGCCTGATCGAACCTCCGGCGCCGGCCCCCGCGCAATGCGGACGGGCCCGGCCGGCGGCTCCGTCCCTGGCAAACCCAAGGGATAGGAAATGACCACCTCCACGACTGACATCGTCCCCGACGGGGAGACGCCCCGACCCGAGGCCCGACCCGAGGCCCGCTCACCCCGCGGGTTCATGGACCGGCGCGCCCGCGACCTGGCCGCCGAGCGCCGCATCCTGACCCGCGTTTCCGAGGTCTACGAGCGCTACGGTTTCGAGGCCCTCGACACCGGCGCCCTGGAGTATGCCGACGCCCTGGGCAAGTTCCTGCCCGACGCTGACCGCCCGAATGAGGGCGTCTTCGCCCTGCAGGACGACGACGACCAGTGGATGGCCCTGCGCTACGACCTCACCGCGCCCCTGGCCCGGTTCGTCGCCCAGAACCGCGAGGGCCTGACCAAGCCCTTCCGCCGCTACGCCTTTGGCCCGGTCTGGCGGAACGAAAAGCCTGGCCCGGGGCGGTTCCGCGAATTCACCCAGTGCGACGCCGATACGGTGGGTTCGGCCCGGCCCGAGGCCGACGCCGAGATCATCGCCATGGCCGCCGAGGGCCTGGCTGCCGCCGGCCTGCCCGAGGGCGGCTACGTCCTGCGGATCAATAACCGACGGCTCCTGAACGGCCTCCTCGACCGGGCCGGCGTGGCCGACGAAGGCCAGAAGCTCGCCGTCCTGCGGGCGGTGGACAAGCTGGACCGGCTGGGTCCCGAAGGGGTCCGCCTGCTGCTGGGCGAGGGCCGCCGCGACGAGTCCGGCGCCTTCACCCGCGGGGCGGGGCTGGCGACCGCCGCCGTCGACTCCGTCCTGGCCTTCACCGCCGCCGGGGCCGGGGACCGGGCCGAGACCCTGCGCCGCATCGCCGACGTGATCGGCGGCTCGGCCGAGGGCGACGCCGGCCTCGCGGAACTGGCGGGGATAGACAAGGCCCTGGCCAGCATGGGCGTGGGCGCGGACCGGGCGGTCTTCGATCCGTCAGTGGTCCGGGGGCTTGAGTACTACACCGGCGCAGTCTTCGAGGCCGAGCTGCGGCTGGAGACCCTGGACGAGAAAGGCCAGCCCGCCCGCTTCGGCTCGGTGGGTGGCGGCGGCCGTTACGACGACCTGATCGCCCGCTTCACGGGCGAACGCACCCCGGCCACCGGTTTTTCCTTCGGCGTCTCCCGCCTTGCGGCCGCCCTGCGCGCCGCCGGTCAGGACGCCGGCCAGAAGGCGAGGGGCCCCGTGGTGGTCATCGCCTTCTCCCCGGATGACATGGGCGCCTATTTCGCCGTGGCCGCCGAACTCCGGGCCGCGGGGATCGCCGCCGAGGTCTACCTCGGCGGCTCAGGCATGAAGGCCCAGATGAAGTACGCCGATCGCCGGCTCTCACCCGCGGCCGTCATCCTCGGGGGTGACGAGATCGCCGCAGGAACCGTCACGGTGAAGGACCTGGACCTTGGCCGGGCCCTGGCCTCCGACGTCACCGACAACGCCGCCTGGCGGGCAGATCGACCTGGCCAGCAGACGGTCCCCCGGGACCAGATGGTCGCCGTCGTGCAGCGCATTCTCGGAGACGCGCCGTGATCCAGGAGCCGCCCTTCCCCGCCGATCGCCTCGAGGCCCTCCGAGCGCCCTTCCGCGAGACCGGTGCCATCTGGGTCCAGCCACCGGTGTTGCAGCCTCTGTCCCTGGTGCTTGACCTCGCCGGAGAGGCCCTTCGCTCCCGGCTCTTCGTCCTGCAGGCAGCCGCCGGCCAGGAGGTCTGCCTGCGTCCCGACTTCACCGCGCCTGTCGCGCGCCTGCACCTGGCCACGGGCGCGATCGGAGGCGACTATGCCTACGAGGGCCTGGTCTTCCGCGCCTCCGAGGACGAGGCGGAGGAAGTCCTGCAGATCGGGATCGAGCGGTTCGCGGCCGCCAGCGACCGCCCCGCCGACGATGCCGACCTGGTGGACCTGCTCTGGCGGGCCGCCGAGGCAGGAGGGCGCGGCGACCTTTCCCTGCGGTTGGGCGACGCCGGCCTGTTTCCCGCCTTCCTTGACGCGCTGGGCCTTCATCCGGTCCAGGCCTCAAGGCTGACCCGCAGGGCGGGACGCCCCTCCCGGCTTGCCGCTGAGCTGGAACGGAACGGACAGGCGGAGGATCGGTCCGGAGCGGGGGAGGGCGTCCTGTCCGGACGCCTCGCCGCCCTGCCCCCGGAAGAGGCTTCCGCCCTCCTCGAGGAAGTCTGGACCCTCGCCGGTATCACCCCGGTCGGAGGCCGCACCGCCGCAGAGATCGCAGCTCGCCTGGTCACCCGCTCGGAGGCCTCCCGCGCGCCTGCCCTTTCGCCCGGACAGGTCGATGCTGTCCGGGCCTACCTGTCCGTCAGCGAGGCCCCGCGGGCGGCGTTGGCGCAGATTGCAAGCCTGGTGCCCCTCGCCGCCGCCCTTCGGGCCCAACTGGCGGAATGGGAGCGCCGTCTGGACCGGATCGAGGCCGCCTCGGCAGGGGCCGCGCCGGCGGTCTTCGATGCCGCGCCCCGAGGCGACTTCGCCTATTACGACGGCCTCGTCATCGAGGTCGTATCGGAAGCCCTCGGCCCGGCGCGTCCCGTCGCGGCGGGAGGGCGCTATGACAGCCTGCCGGCCCGGCTCTCCGGCGGGTCCCATGGTGGAGGATCGGCGCTGGGCGGCATGATCCGGCCGGGCCGGGCCCTTCTGGAGGCGGGACAATGAGCGACCCCCTGATCCTGGCCATACCGTCCAAGGGACGGCTAAAGGAGCAGGTCGAAGCCTGGCTCCAGGACTGCGGCCTCGGCCTCGCCATGAGCGGGGGCGATCGCGGCTACAGGGCGCGCCTGCGCGGTACCGACGGCGTTCAGGTCCGCCTGCTCTCAGCCGGCGATATCGCCGAGGCCCTTGTGGCCGGGGAGGTCCACCTGGGCGTCACCGGCGAGGACCTCCTCGGGGAACAAGGGCCGGGGTCCGCCGAGGCGACCCTCCTGCTCCGTCCCCTCGGCTTCGGCCGGGCCGACCTCGTGGTCGCTGCCCCACGCAGCTGGCTCGACGTGTCCGTCATGTCCGACCTCGAGGACGTGGCCCATGAGCGACTTGTCCGTACCGGCCGCCGGCTGAGGGTGGCGACCAAGTACCTGGCCCAGACCCGTGAATTCTTCGCCCGCCACGGAATCGCCGATTACCGGATCGTCGA
>CAIZKE010000352.1 GCA_903933475.1 uncultured Alphaproteobacteria bacterium
GCCGGAGAGCGATTCGTTACCAGCGCCACCAGCCACGGTGTCGGCACCTGCACCGCCCAGGACGGTGGAGTTACCGGCATTTGACGTCAGATTGTCCGTTCCGTCACCGCCGACGATCATCGAGGCGCCCGTTCCGGCGTCTCCTACGACCACGTCGTTGCCCGCGCCCGCATCGATGCTATCGACGCCGCCCGTGCCCATGACGAAGCGGTCATTGCCGTCGCCACCAGTCAGGGTGTCAGCGCCCGCGCCGCCGGTCAGGGTGTCATCACCCAGGTCACCGAACACGAGGTTGGCGCCCGCACCGGCCGACAGGTCATCATTGCCCTGGCCGCCGAGGAGGGTGTCGGCACCCGTACCGCCTGTGACGCTATCGTTGCCGGCATTGCCGTGCACGTAATTGGCACCGTCGCTGCCGACGATGGTGTCACCGTCCTGGCCACCCAGCAGGGTGTCCGCGCTCGTACCGCCCGTGATGCTGTCGGCACCGGAATTGCCGTTGACGCTATCCGAGCCGCCGCCGCCAACGATGATGTCATTGCCGTCGCCGCCACCGATGGTGTCGTTGCCCGTGCCGGCCGTCAGGCTGTCAACACCAGCGTCACCGGTGATGCTGTTGTTACCGCCGGTGTCGGTGACGGTGTCGTTGTCCGCGCCGCCGACGATCATGTCCGCGCCCGTGCCACCCGTGATGGCATCAGCGCCGGATCCGCCGTCGATGGAGTTCGCACCTTCGCCGCCCGCCAGGCTGTCCGCGCCGTCGCCACCGAGCAGGGTGTCCGCACCCGTGGTGCCGGCGAGCGTATCGTTATCGAGGTCGCCGAACACGAGGTTGTTGCCGGCACCTGCGATCAGGCTGTCATTGCCCTGGCCGCCGAGCAGGGTGTCAGAACCCGAACCGCCCGTGACAACGTCGTTGCCGAGGTTGCCGTGGGCATAGTTATCGCCCGCGCCCGTGATGATGGCGTCATTGCCCTGGCCACCCAGCAGGGTGTCATTGCCGTCGCCGCCGTCCAGCTGGTCGGCGTCCTGGTTACCCTGGAGGTAGTCGGCACCCGCAGCGCCGTTGAGGATGTCCGCGCCCGAGCCACCATACAGGGCATCGTTGCCGCCGGAGCCGGTGATGTTGTCGACGCCGGTCGAGCCCACAAAGAGCATGGTGGCATCGGGGAAGATGATCGAGCCCGTCACGGCACCGAAGCCGGCAATACCCGTACCGCTCGCCAGCGACCCAAAGACCCTGGACACGCCATTGAAGGTCAGGGTCTGGGTGGCCGGGGTCGCCGGAACGATTGGCGAAGGGGGGAAGCCGCCTCCACCAGACTGCGGCACGGCAGGCGTGATCACCACCTGAACCGCCGTCGCCGTCGCGCCAGGGGTCGTGAACGTCAGCGTGTCCGTGAGTACGTCAAACGCCGCAGCCTGGGCTTCGGTGATCGTTTCGAACGTGTAGGCGGTCATTCTTCTCTCCAGTTGTTATATGCGGACCGTCGAAATGCCCGGCGCTCCGACCCTATGGAAGCTTCCATCGGACGGGTTCCGGCGGTCCGTACCCCGCAACCGTGACGGTCACATGACCTATCACGACGAAGGTTAAACGAGCCCGACCAAGCCTTAGCCCGGCGGATTCAATTCCGCAACAGCAAAAACCCTACCGAATCTGCGGCTCTTGAGCAGTGTGATGCAAACGGGACACGGTGCCTAAATCCGGGGCGCCGGAGGAGCGTCACTTGTCCCGGAGGGCCGCGTTCACCGTGTCCTTCAGGGGCGAGACAATATAGTCCATCACCGTGCGCCGGCCGGTGGTGATCATCACCTGGGCGGGCATTCCGGGGGTCACGGTCTCGCCCGGGGGCAGTTTCGCCAGCTCCTTGGGGTCGATCTTGAGGTCCACCCGGTAGAAGGACAGGCCCGACTTGTCGTCGGTCATCTCGTCGGCGGCGACGTTCGTCACCACGGCGTCAAAGGGCGAAACCCGGCGGGTGGAGAAGGCGGTCAGGCTGACCCGGGCCCGCATGCCGGCGTGGATCCCCTCAATGTCGCCAGTATTGATTCGCGCCGTCACCGCCAGGGGAACGTCGGAGGGCACTACCGCCATCAGCAGTTCGCCCGCAGCCACCACCCCGCCCACGGTGGACTGGGTGAGATTCAGCACATAGCCGTCGACCGGGGCGCGCACCGTGGCGCCGGCCAGGGTCTGCTGGGCCGCGGCCAGCTTGGGCCTGGCATCGGCGAGGGCGGCCTGCATCTGGCGCAGGCCCTCGGCGGACTGACTGATTCGCTGGTCGCTGAGGCCGCCCAGCTGCAGGCGGGCCTCGCCCTTCTGCTGGGCCAGGCGCTGCTGTTCGGCGCTCAGGGCACCCCGGCGGCCGGCGAGGTCGGACAGGGCCCGCTCGTAGCGCAGGATCAGGGTCCTGGGCGCATAGCCCTTGTCATAGAGGATCTTGTAGCCGTCCAGCTCCTGCTGGGTCAGGGCGGCATTCTGGTCCAGGGCAACGATCTGGGCGCGGACCCCGGAGATCTGCGACTCGATCTGCTGCTCGCGCTGGCGCAGGACGTCGGCCTGGCTGTCGTAGAACTGGAGCCGGCTGGAGAAGAGGAACTCCTGGTCCCGGATCAGGGCCCCCACCCGGGGGTCGGAGACCCGGGCCGTCAGCTCGGCGGGAAAGGCCAGCTGGCGGGCGCCGTTGGCCTCGGCCTCGAACCGGGCCACCTGGGCGGCATAGGTGTCGACCTGATTCTGCATGACGTCCACCGCCGCCCGGGGCTGGACGTCGTCCATGGTCAGGAGGACCTGGTCCTTGGCCACCTTCTGGCCCTCGCGGACCCGGATGGCGCTGACCACCCCGCCCTCGCGGTGGCGCAGGATCTTGCGGTTCTCCTCGACGCGCACCACGCCGGAGGCGACCACGGCGCTGTCCAGGGGCGCCAGCACCGCCCAGAGCAGACCGCCCAGGACGAAGACGCCGATCAGGATCGCGCCGGTCATCATCGGCCGGCGCAGGCGGCGCTCGAGGTCGGGGTCGAGGGGCTGGTCCGACACCTTCAGGGCCGGCTCGATCCACTTGCGCATGGACTCGATCGGCCCCTGGCCCTTGCGGGGCTTGCCAAAGGACGACCGGCGGGGGTCGAGGTTCATCGGGCGCCTCCGCCTTCCACGGCCCTCAGGGCGGGGGCGGAGAACTTGGCCATGACGGCGTCGCGGGGCCCGAAGGCCTCCATCCGGCCGTCGCGCAGCACCAGGATCTTGTCGGCAGAGCGGAAGATCGAGGGCTTGTGGGCCACCAGGACGATGGTGGCGCCCCGGGCCTTGGCGGCGTCGAGGGCGGACAGCAGGGCCTCTTCGCCTTCGGCGTCGAGGGCGGCGTTGGGCTCGTCCAGCACCAGCAGGGACGGGGCGTCCACCAGGGCGCGGGCCAGGCCGACGCGCTGGCGCTGGCCGGCGGAAAGGATGCGGCCGGTCTCGCCCAGGTCGGTCTCGTAGCCCTGGGGCAGGCGCAGGATCATGGCGTGGACGCCGGCGGCCTGGGCAGCGGCCACCACCGCCTCGTCGCTGATGTCATCGCGGAAGCGGGCGATGTTGTCGCGGACCGTGCCGGGGAAGAGCTCGGTGTCCTGGGGCAGGTAGCCGACATTGCGGCCGAAGTCCGAGCGCTCCCAGGCGTGGACGTCGGCGCCGTCCAGGCGGATCGAGCCGTGGGTCGGGGGCCAGATGCCCACCATCAGGCGGGCCAGGGTCGACTTGCCAGCGCCCGAGGGGCCGATCACGCCCAGCATCTCGCCGGGCTCGACCCGGCAGGCCAGGCTCTGGAGGACGAACCGGCCAGCACCGGGCGGGGCGAAATTGACCCCCTCGACGGTCAGCAGGCCCTTGGCCTTGGGCAGGGCCGTGGAGGGGCGGGGCTCCTGGTAGCCCTCGAAGACGGTCGTGAGGCGCTCGAAGGCCCGGGCGCCGTTCATCAGGCTGTCCCAGCTGCCCACCAGCCGGTCGATGGGCTGCAGGGCGCGGGCGCCGAGGATCATGTTGGCGAAGAGGAGGCCCGCGTGGATCCGGCCGGTCACCACCAGCCAGGCGCCCACGGCGATGATCAGCACCTGGATCCCCTGGCGCAGGGCCCGGGAGATGTTGGTCATGAAGCTGGCGTCGTCGCTGGCCAGGGAGCTGCGGTCCATGGTGGTCTGGCGGAACACGCGCCAGCGCTTGGCCAGGGGCTCGGTCAGGCCCATGGCCCGGACCACCTCATTGTTCTTCAGGGCCTGGTCGGTGAAGCCATAACTGCGCAGGGCGGCGTCATTGGCCTCCTGCATGAGCGGGCGGGTGCGGATGTCCTGCAGGAGGGCGACGGCCAGCAGGACCAGGGCGCCCACCAGGGTGATGACGCCGATCACCGGGTCGACCACGAACAGGACCAGCATGAACAGCGGCATCCAGGGCAGGTCGAACAGGACGCCGAAGGCCGGGCCGGTCAGCATCTGCCGGAAGGCGTCGAGGTCGCGCAGGGCCTGGCTGCGGGCCTGGGGCATGCCGCGGGCGGCGCCCTCGAACAGGGCCCCGAAGACATGGGCCGAGACGCGCTGGTCCAGAAGGATGCCGAAGCTGATGAGCACCTTGGCCCGGTAGTGGTCGATGATCGACGACATGGCGAATGTGGCCAGCACGCCGAAGGTCAGGACCAGCAGGGTCGGCACGCTCCCGCTCGGCAGGACGCCGCCATAGATGTGCGTCGTGTAGAGCGGCATGGCGAAGTAGAGCAGGTTCGAGACCAGGCTGAAGACGCCCGCATAGATCAGCGGCCGACGACCCTCCTTGACCGCGCGGGTCAGGGGGTTGTCGGGCATGTCGGCGAAGGGGTTGAAGATCTTCATCCGGGATCTGGGCTCATTCCTGGCGCTCGGCGGGCGGACCATCGCCCCAGAAGGTTTACGAAAAGCAAGGGAATTAGGCGAGGGGGCTTTTGCGGGACCCTACCCGCCGGGAGGGGACGCGACGAATGCACCGGCGTCGGGGGGCCGGCGCCCCGCCCCCCCCCCCCCC